>DASTXK010000206.1:0-6991 GCA_035765555.1 Acidobacteriaceae bacterium | reverse complement strand
AGCAGTGACGGAATCATGGTCACCAGCCCATCGCCCACCGTAAGGATCGTGTAGGTCCGAACCGCCTCGCTGAGCGCAACACCCTGCTGCATCGTCCCAATCAGCAGCCCGGCAATGATGTTGATCGCGGTAATCAGAATCGTCGCCAGCGCGTCCCGCTGGCTGAAGCGCGCCGCGCCGTCCATCGCGCCGTAAAATTCGGCCTCCTGGGCGATGGCCTGGCGGCGCTTCCGGGCCGTGGCTTCGTCGATCAGCCCGGCGTTCATATCCGCGTCAATGGCCATCTGCTTGCCGGGCAGCGCGTCCAGAGTGAACCTCGCCGTGACCTCGGCGGTGCGCACTGCCCCGTGGCTCACCACCAGAAACTGGATGGCGATGAGGGCCAGAAACAGCACGAACCCGACCACGTAATTGCCGCCGACCACGAATTGCCCGAAGGCCTCAATCACCTTCCCGGCAGCCGCCGTTCCCTCGCCCCCGTGCAGCAGAATGCGCCGGCTGGAGGCGATGTTCAGCGACAAACGAAAGAGCGTCAGCAGCAACAACAGCGTGGGAAAAACCGACAAGTCGACAGCTTTCCTCACCTGCACGGCGGAGAGAAAGACCAGAACCGACGCCGCAATCGAGCAGGCAAGCAGCGCATCCATCAGAAACGCCGGCACCGGAACCACCATCACAAACATCACGCTGATGGCCCCGATCGGCAGCGCCAGTTCCTTGAAGCGGCGCAGCACAGCGCCGCCGCCCCGGCTCGCGGTCGAAGTCGGGTGGACGGTCAGCCGGGCAGCTTTCGGCGGGCGCGCGGCTCCGGGCTGTGCGGCGGCCCGGACGGGGCTCGCGGTAACCGCGCGGTCCGGCGCGGCCGGCAAAACGGGAGCGGTGGGCGTCATGGCTTCTCCTTTTCGGCCACAGGGTTTGTCATGCCGGCGGAGCTCTGCCGGCTCTGCTGTCTGCGCATCTGCTCCTCAACCTGCTGGCGATAGAGCCAGGCAAGAATGGCGGCGACAGCCGAATACAACTCGAAGGGAATGGCGCGGCCCTCTTCCACACTGCGATAGAGCGAGCGGGCCAGCGGCGGGTTCTCCACAATCGGGACACCGGCCCAGCGCGCGTCGCTCTTGATCTGCTCGGCCAGCAGGTCGCGGCCCTTGGCGAGCACGCGCGGCGGCTCCATGGTTTCAAAATCGAAGCTGAGCGCCACGGCGTAATGGGTCGGGTTGGTGATGACCACCGAGGCGCGGCTCACGTCGGCCCTCATGCGGCGTCGGCGCATCTGGCGGCGCAGCCCGCGAATCTTGCCTTTAATCTGGGGATTGCCTTCGGTCTCCTTAAACTCGTCCCGCAGGTCCTGCTTCGACATCTTCAGGCGGTTTTCGCGGCTGCGCCACTCAGCCAGAAAATCCACCGCCGACCACGCGAACAGAACCAGCGCGGTGTAGAGCAGAATTCTGTAAACGTCTCCGAACATCTCCGGCAGCCGCTCCACGCTCATCGGAGGAATCAGCGATTCATTGCGGAGCATCTGGACCGCAATCGCCACCAGCACGGCGACCGGAATCAGGGATTTGCCAATGCGGGCCACTCCGCGCATCGAAAACACATTCTTGAGGCTCGTGGCCGGGTTGATCCGCTCCCATGATGGCTGCAGCCCCTCGCCCCGGAATTGCAGTCCGCCCTGCCCCAGCCCCGCCACCAGCGCCGCCCCGAAGACCGTGGCAAAGACCATCGCCAGCGGCAAAAACAAAACCACCATCCCGTGGCGCATCGCCAGAATCGTGTCCGGCAGCCGGTCTTCGGTCCACGCCCGCGGCATTCCCAAACCGAGAAATGCCTGATAGGCCCCAGCCCATTCGCCCGGCCATTTTTTCGTGACCTGGCCCAGCGCCAACGCCCCGGCCAGCGTTCCGGAGGCGCCGATCAATTCGCGGCTGCGAAGAAGATCGCCTTCCTCCTTCGCCTTCTGCCGCCTTCGCGGAGTGGCTTTTTCTGTTTTCTCGTCGCTCATCGCGCCGCCACCGCCTGCCGCAGCACATGCTCAGCCCCGTCCAGCAGAAACGAAAACCGCGTCTCCAGAAAGCGCGGCCATAGGGCGAGCGAGCCGATCAGCACCACATAGCCGAGCATCGTTTTGGCCGGAATCGCGATCATCATCACCGGCATCTCCGGCGAAAGCTTTCCCAGCACCGAAATCACAACCTCCACCAGCAGGGTCGCCGCCATCACCGGCGCGGCCAGTTGCAGCCCTGCGAAAAAGACCCCGCTCATGGCCAGGACCAGCGGCAGACCGGCCTGGCCCGGAAAGACCACCGCGCCCACCGGAGCATCGCGGAAGCTGCGCATGAACGCCAGCAGGATCGTGCGGTCAAGCCCCGCTCCAAACAGCACCAGTGTGCCCAGCAGCGTGAACATCTGCGCCAGCAGCGGGTTTTCAATTTTTGTATTCGGGTCAAGCAGGTTCACCAGCGAAAAGCTGAACTGGAAGCCCAGCAACTGCCCTGCAAAATACAGGATCTCGTTCAGCAGGCTCAGGCTCAACCCAAACAGCAGCCCCACGCCCAGTTCGCCCACCACCGGCATCACGCCCAGCTCGGCGTGCGCCAGCGGAAGCCCCGCCACCATGGGCGCCAGCAGGAACGAAATGGCCAGCACAAAGCCCGCCTTGATGCGCGCCGGAATGGCGTCGGACGAAAAGATGGGTGCGAACACCATGATGCCGCTGACGCGCACCATCACCAGCACCAGGGCGGAGAGAAAATGCCTCCAGTCGAGGTTCCCCTTCAGGTGCCCGGCGAGTTCCGCACCGGCTTCAGCGAGCGGCATGGCGGTCATCATCTATCCCAGAAAGCGGTGGAAGTTGGTGAACAGCACCACCGTGTAAGTCACCAGCCGGCGCGCGAACCAGGGCAGCGCGGCCAGCGTCATGACGGCCACAATCAGCAGGCGTGGGACCGTCGTAATCGTCTGGTCCTGCAGCGAGGTCAGGGTCTGGAAAAGACTCAGGACAAAGCTGGTCACGGCGGCGGCAATCAACAGCGGCGCGCTCACAATCAGCGCCTCTCTCAGCATCGCGCGCATCAGTTCCACGGCCTGGTCGGTTCCCATAATCCCCTCCTCAAAAACTCTTCAGCAGCGATCCGGCCAGCAGATGCCAGCCGTCGGCCATGACAAACAGCAGTATCTTCAGCGGCGTCGAAATGACGACCGGCGGCAATTGGTACATCCCAATCGCGGTCGTCACCGACGCCACCACCATGTCCACCAGCATGAACGGCAGAAACAGCACCGCCCCAATCTCAAAGCCGGACTTCAACTCCGACAGCATGTAGGCGGGAACCACCACCCGCAGCGGCAGGTCATCCGGCTTCGCCGGACGCGAGACCATGTCAGCCGAGGCGAACAGCGCCAGGTCCTTTTCCCGCGCATAGCGCAGCATGTAATGCTTTGGCGGTTCGGATCCGCGCTCAATCGCCTCCCACCCGGAAATCTTCCCCTCACGAAACGGCACCACCGCCTGCTGCTGCACCTGCACCAAAACCGGCTGCATCAGAAACCAGGTCATCATCAGGCCGAGGCCCATCAGCACCTGATTGCTGGGCGCCGTCTGCGTGCCCAGCGCCTGACGCAGAAAGTGAAACACCACCAGCAGCCGCACCATCGGCGTCATGGACAGGACAATGGCCGGCAGCAGCGTCAGCAGCGTCAGCGTAAAGACAATGGTCCACGGAATCGAATCGTTGTTCCCCGCATGAGGACCAAGTCCCGGCAGGGGCAACAGCTTCGGAGCGGCGGCGGCCAGCATCATCATCATGGCTTGCGCTCCGGCTCGCGCTCCCGGCGAGTACGCCGCGCGGGCTTCGGCCCGGCAATCTCAAGAATCGGCCCCACACCGTCCGCCGTTGTCGCCACCAGAAACCACTGCCCGTGGCAGCGCACCACGACCAGCGCCTTTTTGGGCCCCAGCGCCACCCGCTCCTCAACCGCAAGCGCGCGCTCGGCGCATCGCGCCGCGGGCTTCAGGCGTCCGCGCAGGCTGAGGAACGCATCGCGAACAAATCGCACCAGCGGCGAAGCCTCAATAGGATTCGGCCACGGAGCGGCAAGGGCCTTAACGGACACGGCTCTGCTACCCAAGGCGCGTCACCCGCACGGCCAGCTTGTCGTCGATCACCTCAAACTCGCTCCACACCAGTTGCGAGCCTCCGCACCAGACCGGCACGTCATCGGTATGCGGCCATTGGCTCGCAAGAACAGACCCCCGGTCGAGCGTCAGCAGGTCCCGCACCCTGAAAGAAGAAATAGGAATGGTCACGTCAAGCTGCATGGGCAGCCCGGCCAGCGGCGAGCTTTCCGGGAAGTGCTTGGGAGCGGAGCCGGAGGAAATGCCTTCCTCGCCTCCTTCGCTTCTGTGTGGAAGGAGCGCGGACGTTTCTGCATGATTTTCAGGGATGGCGGTATCGTTGGACACGGCCAGCAAGAGTGCAGATGGATGACCGGAAACAGACCAAAGAAGATTAAAAAATTTTCAGAATATTGAAGAGAAACCAAATCGCAGCCGATTAACTCGCCTTGCGCCGCGACCCGCCCTCCGCTCTGCGCGCAGCCTTCTTCCCCGGCATCTCGACCGTCTTGCCCTTACCTTGTTCGGCGTGCCGTTCCATGCTCGCCTTCAGCGCGTCCATCAGGTTAACAACTTTAGCGGGAGGCTTCTTCCGCGGCTTCTCCACCTCAATCTCGGCCCCGGCGGCCTTCTGCTCCACCAATGCCTCGACCCGCGACTGATACTCATCTTTGAACTGCGAAGGATCAAACTCCGCCGTCAACTGCTTCATGAACTGCTCGGCCAGCTCGACCTCCGCCTTTTGCACATTCGCCTGCGGCTGGTTGCCGTACTCGGCCACCTCCCGCACCTCCGCCGGATAGTACAGCGTGTGCAGCACGATGCCTTTGTCATAGGGCCGCAGCATCACAATCTGCTCCCGCTGATGCAGCGTAATTTTGGCGACCGCTCCCAGCTTAAGGTGCTCCATCCCCTGGAAGATCAGCGTGTAGGCGCGCTGCCCTGCCGTTTCGGCGACCGTGAAGTAAGAGGTCTGGAAATACAGCGGGTCCACATCATCCAGCTTCACGAACTGGACAATTTCCATCGTCTCCGACGACTCGGCTTCCAGACTGCGAAGCTCCTCCGGCGTCACCTGAACGTTTCCGCCGCCCTCGATGGGATAGCCTTTGGCCAGCTCGCTGCGTTCCACCACGCGCTCGCAGTGCGGGCAATAAAGCTGCTGCTTGATGCGCGTCCCGCACACCGCGTGGATCTGGTGAAAGCTGACGTGCGACTCGCGCGCCGCCGCATACAGCCGGATCGGCACCGAGATCAGGCCAAAGGAAAAATAGCCTTTCCAGACCGTGGACGCCATAACGACTATGGGATGAGGCGGTTCGCCCAAGCCGTTGTTGACTCTTGATGAAAATTTTCTAACGAGCGGGCACAAGCACCAGGTTGGGCGCGGTCAGCTTCACCCCTGGAACCTCCAGCTTGACCTTCAGGCTATCAATCCCCGGCTTGACGCTCGCCGGCACGGAAAAGCCAAGCTCGTACTGGTTATTGAGCCTTTTGCTGATCTCCGCAAGAAACGGAGCGAACGACACGGGATTGCCAAGTCCCTGATAGTAGAGCCTTCCGCCCGTGTCTCCCGTCACCATGCCCAGCAGGTTCTGGCCGCCGGTCGCGGCCCATCCCACGCGGCTTGCGATGCCCTGGTTGTGCCAGTAGAGAGCATTCACAATCACTCCGGCGCGAATCGAATCGCGAATCGCGGCCTGCGCATAGGGGTCTGCCGGATCGAAGCGCACTTCGTAAGGATCGATCCCATCCGTAATGGCTATGACCTCGCGCCGGTTGTTGGGGTTCCTTGAAGGCCAGTTCTTCGCCAGATCCGAAAGGCAAAAATACGGACTGGCGCTGCTGCCCGCGCTTCCCGCCGGAATATGCAGCGCATTCGCCGCTCTTGCCTTGTCGGCGGTAAACGGCTGCTCGAAAATGGCCCGTCCATTCATCATGTATGCAATCCCCACCTCGGTTGTCGGCGGCAGCGACTGAACAAAATCCGTGAGGTCTCCAAGCTCGCGTCCCAGGCTGGTGCGCGCTCCGCTGTCAATCAGGATCACCAACTCCAGCCCGGCGCGCTCTCCCCTCAGCGGCGTCACGCTGTCTGTCCGCACAGCCTTGCCGTTCACTTTGATCTTCACGTCCTGCAGCGTAATCGTCGGCGGCATTTCAGGATTTTTTGGCAGCACTGTAATGACGGCCTTCGCCGGTGTCAGGTCCTGCGCCGCCGCTGCCGGAACCCATCCCAACGCCGCGAAACACAATGCCGCAATCCATCCAGCGGCGAGAAAGCCTCTGTGCTTTTTCATTCCCTTGCCTTTCCATTCGCGGCAAATCACACTCACCCCCCGTTATTAGTTCTGACGCCTCGCCCACGGCGAAAGACGCCTGATCGTGTATTCTCCTGAAGATGAAGCGTGTACTTACGGCTGTTGTTCTGGTGCCTCTGATCGTGTGGCTGGTTTTCAAGGCGCAGGGACAATACGCCTGGATTATCTACACCGTTGTGGCTGTGGTCGCGGAACTGGCCCTATGGGAATATCTCACACTCGCCGACGCCACCGGCGCCAAGACACCGCGCATAGCGACTGGAATAGCCGTCGCCGCTCTGTTCGCGGTCACTTTCCGCCTTCCCGAGCTTCTGGCCACGCTCGCCGGAGCCATCACCCTCGCGCTTCTCATCCTCTGCGCCTTCCGCTCCCCGCTCCAGCGCGTGCTTCCGGACGCCGCTTTTTCCGTCTTCGGTGTCTTGTATATCGGCCTGTCCCTGACCACGCTGCCGCTGCTGAGCCAGCAGGACAACGGTCCCTCCATCCTCATTTTTCTGCTCTTTGTCGTCTGGGTTGGAGACACACTCGCTCTTTACGTTGGCCGCCCATGGGGACG
>DASTXK010000205.1:0-5870 GCA_035765555.1 Acidobacteriaceae bacterium | reverse complement strand
GGGCAACGCGCGGCAGAGGTGGCGGCGGAGTTCGGCCTTCAGTGCGAAGTCCACGGCGCGGACAAGCTCCGCGAACTGAAGATGGGCGCGTTCCTCGGCGTGGCGCAAGGTTCCGACGAGCCTCCCGCGCTCATTGTGATGCGCTACGAGCCAGCCAAAGCGCCCGCGCAGCCGGTCATCGGACTGGTCGGGAAGGGAATTACCTTCGATACCGGGGGCCTCTCCCTGAAGCCCGCTGACAGCATGGAGAAGATGAAGTACGACATGGCGGGAGGCGCCACCATGATCGCCGCCATGCGCGCCATCGCCCAAATCAAGCCCAATGTCCGGGTCATCTGCGTCGTCTGCGCGACGGAAAACATGCCCTCCGGCAAAGCGCAAAAACCGGGAGACGTGCAGATCGCCATGTCCGGCAAATCCATTGAGGTGCTGAACACCGATGCCGAGGGCCGACTGGTGCTCGCCGACGGGCTCCACTACGCGCGCCAGCTTGGCGCGACCCACCTCATCAACGCCGCCACTTTGACCGGGGCCGTTGCCATCGCGCTTGGCCAGGTGAACGCCGGGGTCTTCTCCAACGATGAGGCCGCCTACGGCCAGTTTGCGAAAGCCGTGGAAAAATCCGGCGAAAAGTTCTGGCGGTTGCCCGTGGAGGACGATTATCGCGACCAGATTCAGTCCTCGATTGCCGACATCCGCAACACTGGCCTCACCCGCTACGGTGGAGCGACCAACGCGGCCATGTTCCTGAAAGAATTTGTGGAAGACACGCCATGGGTCCACCTGGATATAGCCGGAACCGCCTGGCTCGATGCCGACAAGCCGTGGATTGCGCGCGGCCCCAGCGGAATCGGCGTGAGAAGCGTGATCCAGTGGGCCTGTGGGTACGGGGAGGAATAGAGCCGGTTTTTACAATCCCAACTAGGAAACTCCGGGGCAACCCGCGTCGCGCCATCACGCATCTATCTGACCAACCAGAAATATATTAAGTGAACGGTCAGCATCTGCCTCAGGAGTCTCCATATGTTTCCCGCGATTACCACAACGCATGCAGTCCCTCGGAGGGCCTGCGCTGACGGCGTGATGGCGGAAAAGACCACCGTCCGCTGCTATCACTGCATGGCCCTGCTGGGAGTGGCTTCCAACCGCAAAGGAAGAGATGAGTTGCAGGCGTCGCATCAGTGCTCCGCAAAGAACCTGGCCAAAAAGCCCTCGGCCTCCGTTCCTTACAACTAACAGCTCGGGGCGGCCCCGCTTGATGTCGCCCTCAAACATATTGGATTCAGTCCAATATGGAAATTCCTTAAGCCGTTACATTAATTCGGAGAAACACTCGGCGGCGGAGAAGATTTTCTCCTTTGCGGCTCGGTGTTTCTCTATTGATTTTTGGAGAAAAAATCCTTAGAATAGAAGAGTTAGCTACTGTCCGTCCGGCGGTGGAGGGCTCAGTAGTCCGCCGGAAAGACGTCATCTCTTTCAAGGACTTAACTATAAAATGGCAAAGCGTCGTGGCAATCCTAATTGGGGTAAGCCGGAGCCGATTGGCCCGGTCGTCCCGACCGTGACCTCCTTTGAGCAGGTGGTCAAGGAATTTAAGCTCACCCCGGACCAATATGTGCGGTCCACCCGTCTCCGCGAATGGGCGCGCCGGAACCGCAACTCGAAATACATTCCTGAATCGCTGCTCGAAGCCTGGGGCTTCGAAATCGAGTCCACCCTGTAAATCGGGGAAACTTCAAGCATGAACGCCGCCTTCGGGCGGCGTTTCCATTTCCGGCCTAGGCGCGAATTTTCAGATCGGTTCCGGCACTCCCGCGAACTCGATTCCCAGCACCGTGATGTCATCCTGCTGACCAAAGCTCTGGGCCTGCCGCGCAATCTCCGCCGCCGGCTCACGGCTGATGGCGCGGGTCCGCTCAAATCCAAAAAGCTTCTTCTGGGTGTTCGTGGCCTCAATTACGCCGTCGGTCAGGAATGTAAGATGATCGCCGGGCTGCAACGTAAATGTAGTCGTGGAAGCCTCAATCCCGTCGCTCAGTCCGAGCGGCAGGGAACCGTCCATTACCAATTCCTCGCCATTCAGGTAGGGAGGCAGATGCCCGGCGTTGGCGATCCGCACGGTTCCGTCTGGGGTTAGCTCCGCTACAACGCAGGTTGCGAAGTGGCCTCCGGAGCGTCCCAGCAGACATTCGTTCAGCACGTTGAGCATCGCTGCCGGAGCAATGTTTTCTTTAGCGCGACTGCGGGCCGCGCCCACCAGCACCGCCACCAGCATGGCCGCGCTTATCCCTTTGCCGGACACGTCTCCGATGACCACCAGCAGGCTTCCGTCGGCCCTGGCGAGTGTCTGGAAGAAATCGCCGCCCACGGTCTGCGCGGGGCGATATTCGGACTCGACCCGGAAATACGGCGACTGGAGCGCCTCCGGAACCAGCACGCGCTGCTGCAACTCCTGCGCCTGTTCCAGTTCCTGTGCGACCGACTGCCGCGCCAATTCCTCCTGCACCTGGTTGTGCAGAAAGCGCCGCAGCACCAGCGCTCCGATCACCAGCACCATGAGGATTTGGGCAATCGCTCCAATGCTGATGCCGATGCCGAAGGGATAGAACTGCCCCGAAAATCCAAAAGTGTGGAGGAAATAGGCGTTAAAACTGGAAAACTCAAAAAGCAGAATAGGGAATGCGGCCGCCAGCGCTTCCGTGCGGTCGCGGCGAAAGCCTTCCACAAGAATCACCACCAGCAGCACGCCCAGCGCGGCCAGGAGCGCAACTGAGGCGGAATTGAACCCCGCCATCCAAGCGCGCGGAACAATATTGTGGCCGGTGGTTGGCAGTCGCACACATGCCTCGGCCACCACCCGACTAAACCACAGCAGCCAAGCCGCGCGTGGAATCCAGCGTTTGCCGCGCAGCCCGAACCAGTTCCACCAGAACATGACCCAAAGAGGCAGCACCAGGGGAGAAATCAGGATGTTGCCAAGGACCTGGTTGGTCCCAAGCGAAATCACGGAGGCCAGGTTCCCCACCAGGATCAGGCCAAAAACAATGGGAGAGATGACCAGCGCCAGAAAGAGCCATAAAAAGGTGTGGTCCCGCCTTCTTTTGAACCACGCCCACAACGCCAGGGGGGCCAGCAACAGAAAAAGAATCGCTTGAACAATGGACCCTAAGTAGAAGTGGAAATTGGCGTCATCGTCCGCCGCCTGCAGCAGACGGATGGTGGAGGCCAGCCCCAGCACCGGCGGCTCGTGCATGCCGCCGGCATCGAGCGACAGAAACTTGGTGCCTGCCGTCATGTAGAACCGAACGGCGAGTTCCATCGTGCCGTCGCGCCCCGGCGGAGGCAGCGGAAAGGAAAACGTCCGCGACGAGTAGACTTCCACGCCGTGCGGCTTGAAGTCTCCAAACTGCCCAACATAATGACCATCGGCATACACCTGATAGGCGTCGTCCACATCGTTGGGCATCTTGATCCAGAGGGGCTTGCCGGGGTCCGTGACCCGCACGCGCAGCCGGTACCAGGCGTAGCCGTAGAGGTCCGGGAAGCCGTGCTCGCTCCAGCCCGGCACAAAACCTGGCGTCCCATACGAGGGATCAATCGAACCGGTCTCGGGAGCCAGATCCATCGGCACCCACTCAGAGTCGTCGAATCCCGGCTCGGCCCAAAGCAGCTTGCCGTTAACGACGGGCGAGTCGCCGGGAGCAAACTTCCACGGGCCCGGCAGCGTGGCGGCGGAGCTGCCCAGCGTGATGGATTCGGCCGGCGCCGCCGACGAGTTCTTCGGGGCAGCCGTGGTTTTTGCATGGAGCGGCGGGGGAGCGAAGCCGGACAGCATGGCAAGAATGCCGAGAAATCCGAGAATACGCATCGCAGCGAGAGTACCACTCAGGAGATGGAGCGGAAAACCCCGTACAGGGAATTCGCGTTTGAGCTGGAAAACCGCGCCCTTAATAGATCAGCTTGAGAGAAAATTGAATTTGCCTTGAGGTCCCGGCGGTTTTGCTGATGATGCCGAACCCGGAGCCTTTGATGGTATTGGCGGGCAGTCCCATGTTGACGATGTTGAAGAGGTTGAAGAACTCCGCGCGGAACTGGAGGTCGGCGCGCTCGACGCCGCTCTGCCGACGTCCGACGGGCGTCGTTTTGATCAAGGCGTAGTCAAAATCGTAGTATGCGGGCCCGCGAAAAGTGTTGCGGCCGAGGGTTCCGAAGCGTCCGGAATTCGGGCCCGTGCCTCCCGGAATGCTGATCGGTATGGAGAAGAAGCTGGCGTTGTTTGTGCCGCGGCCAAAGTAGTCCTCTCTGCGGCGCGTGTCGCTGTGGGCTGTGGACAGATTGGGCGTGCTGATTTGATCAGGGCGGTCGGCCCCGACGCTTCCAAAACCGGTTTGCTGGACGCCGGAATACACCGTGAACGGCGACCCGCTGCTGATGCTGGAGATACTCAGCAGCTCCCATCCCTTCGTCAGCACGCGAGCGCTCGTCGGGAAAAACGCCAAGTCCTGCAAGTGCAAGTCCTGCGCCACGCTCACTGTGAAGGAGTGGGTTACATCGAAATTCGATGGGCCCTTCTCCGCATGAGTATCAAATGGATTTTGCGGGCTGAAAACAACCACAGCGCCCGCCGAACCGGTGCCGCCCTGCACGCCGCTGACATCATCCAGCGACTTGCCCCATGTATAACCGGCCTGCAAGCCGGGACCGCCATGTCCAACCTGGCCTGCCAGCGACGTTTGTAATGCGTGATAGGAGGAGTGCGCGGTGCCCGCTATGATGGTCTCGAAGCCGAAGCCTCCGGTTACAGCGCCGCTGCTGTCGAAGGTCGTAAATGGCGCAAAGCCCCCTTCGGCCCCCGGATAGGCATTTGGATAGGCAACGCGCGGAAGCCGGAATGACTCCGTGCCGACGTATGCGACATCCGCCGTCAGCTCATCGAATGCCCGCTCTAGTCCCAGGGTCCAGGTTTGCAGATAGGCATCGCCAAAATGCGGATCGACCGCGCCCAGATTCAGCAGCGAAAGCTGATGCCCCGGAGCCAGAGCGGCAAGGTCCCGCTGGTAACGATTGACATCCATCACGGTGTTGGCTGGCACTTTTTTGGGATCGCCGCTGGCGTAAATGTCCGCGCCTTCGGGCGTGTAGGCCCTCGGAAGCTGGTCCGGCGTAATCTGAAACCCGTATTCGACCTCTCCACTTCTCGAGGCGTTGACTCGGGGATACATAACGAACGGAGTCGATCCGGTCAGATAATTGTCCTGCCAGATATTGGGCGGGACAACGGTAATCCCGCCGCCGGCGTGGACTCGAATCCGGGCCGGCGCGTCCCAGTTGACCTGCACACGCGGCCCCCAGCCCTTCCATCCCATCCGATAGGTGGGCTTCGGATTGAGGACATAAACCTGCGCCTCGCCCGGTTTCGCAAATGGGTTCTTAAAGCTTGCGGTCCGGTCTGCGCGTTCAGTAATAGGCGTGTACACCTCATAGCGTAATCCGTAGTCCAGCGACCAGCGGCTGTTGATTTTCCAGGTGTCCTGCACATAGCCGTTCACGTTATTGCGGTTGATTGCCGCCGGTCCGATGTGGGGTCCATTGGAGAAGTAGGGTGGCGCCACCGCGACCGTGTAGCCGTAGGGGTATCCGAGCAGGAGACTGCTCAGAGTATCGGGCAGGGGATCGCCCGGCTGCACATCATGCTTCCCGCTGGCCGAAGCGATGAAGATTGGCGAATATACCGTTCCTCCGCCAAAATCGTATTCTCCATTTGGACTGGTGCCGAAATAAGTTGTGTCCCGGTTCAGACGCGCTTCCACGCCCCACTTTACAAAGTGCTTCCCAGAGGTCCAGGCAAAGTTCAGTTGCCCCTGGAAGAG
>DASTXK010000204.1:0-19701 GCA_035765555.1 Acidobacteriaceae bacterium | reverse complement strand
CCGACCGCCGCTTCCATGCCCAGCCCAACGCCTGCTCCACATGCGGACCCAGCATCGTGTTGGCGCAAAGCGACGCGCCTTTGCCGCAGGCCGCCGATTACTCCGCCGCAAAGCCCCGCTCGTTGGCAACGCTGCAAGAAGTTCGTGACCGCCTGCGCGAAGGCGCGCTCGTTGCGGTGAAGGGCCTCGGCGGATTTCTTCTCGCTTGCGATGCAACCAACGACTCCGCCGTCCGGCTTTTGCGCCAGCGGAAGCGCCGCAGCGACAAGCCTTTCGCAGTGATGGCCCGCGACCTTGCCGCTGTCGAGTCGTTTTGCGTTGTCACAGAGGCTGACCGTATCGCGCTCCAAAGCCCGCGCAGACCCATCGTGATCCTGCGGCGGCGGCCCGGCTCAAGCTTGTCCCGCGACATCGCTCCCGGCAACAACTCCATCGGAGTCATGCTGCCGTACACGCCGCTGCATTTCCTGCTGTTTGGCGAGTCCGCGGAGCAGCCGCCGGAGTTCGCCGCGCTTGTGATGACCAGCGGCAACATCAGCGAAGAGCCCATTGTGATCTCCAATGCCGAAGCGCATAGCAGGCTCGCTCCGGTTGCGGACTGGTTTCTCTTCCATAACCGCGACATTTATATGCGAACGGACGACTCCGTAATCCGTACCTTTGAAGGCCGCGAGATGGTGCTGCGCCGCTCACGCGGATACGTTCCACAGCCAGTGGATCTGGGTTTGCCGCTGAGGGAATTGCTGGCCTGTGGCGCGGAGCTGAAGAACACCCTCTGCCTCACCAAAGATCGGTACGCCATTCTGAGCCAGCACATTGGAGATTTTGAGAACTACGAAACACAGCGCTTTTTTGAGGAAACGCTGGCGAACCTTCAGAAGCTGTTTCGCGTGGAACCGCGCGCCGTTGCGTACGATCTCCATCCGCAGTATCTGAGCACCCGTTTCGCGCTTCGCTTGCCGCTGGAACGCAAGCTCGGCATCCAGCACCATCACGCGCACATCGCGAGCTGCATGGCGGAGAATCACCTGCGCGGGAAAGTGATTGGTGTGGCGCTGGACGGCACCGGATACGGCACGGACGGAAAAATCTGGGGCGGTGAGTTTCTCATCGCCGATCTGGCTGGCTTTGAGCGGCGCGCGCATTTGCGCTATGTTCCCCTGCCCGGCGGTGACGCGGCGGTGCGCCAGCCCTGGCGAATGGCCCTGAGTTATCTGTGGGACACCTTAGGAGATGGGCATCCGCTGGACTCCATCCCGCTTTTTCAGCGCATCCCGCAAAAAGAAGTCGCATTGGTAAACGCAATGGTCGCCCGCCGCATCCACGCACCAGAGACTTCGTCGTGCGGACGCCTGTTCGATGCCGTCGCGGCGATGTTGGGATTGGGAGACCGGGTGAGCTTTGAGGGGCAGGCCGCCATCGCGCTGGAAAACGCAGCGACACCGGCAATCGAAGATCGTTATGCGTTTTCGATGGACGACGCGGAGCCGATGCGGATCGACATGCGGCCCACAATCGAGGGGATCGCGCGGGACATCGGAATGGAGAAATCCGCAAGCCACATTTCCGCTTGCTTCCACAACACCATGGCGGCGGTGATTTCCGAGGTATGCCTGCGGCTCCGGCGAATGGAAGGCTTGAATCGCGTCTGCCTGAGCGGAGGGGTTTTCCAGAATATGGTCCTGCTGGGCCGGTCGGTCGCGCTTCTTCGCCACGATGGGTTTGAAGTTTTTATGCACCAGCAGGTACCTCCCAACGATGGCGGCATCTCGCTCGGACAGGCGGTCATCGCCAGTGAACAGTTGCGGCTGGAGGGCTGAAGCATGTGTCTTGCGATTCCGGGCAGAGTTACGGAAACCTTCGCGAAGGGCGGAATGCGGATGGGCCGCGTGCAGTTTGGCGGAGTCACCCGCGAGGCCTGCCTGGAATACGTTCCCGAAACCCAGCCCGGCGATTACGTTCTGGTCCATGTCGGCTTCGCCATTAGCCGGGTGAACGAGGAGGAGGCGCGGCGCACCTATCAGGCGCTGCTGGAACTGGACCAATTGACCGAACTGGACGTGCCGGAAGTTTTGGAGCCGGGCGCATCCGGGCATGGAGGAAGCGCGTGAAGTATCTCGATGAATATCGCGACGGCAAAATTGCCTCCAGAATCGTCGAGGAGATTCGGCGCATTCAGACCCGTCCGTGGGTCATCATGGAGGTCTGCGGCGGCCAGACGCATTCCATCGTCAAGAATGGCGTCGATTATCTGCTGCCCAGAGGAATCGAGCTTGTCCACGGCCCCGGCTGCCCCGTCTGCGTCACTCCGCTGGAAATGATCGACAAGGCGCACGCCATCGCGCGACGTCCTGACGTCATCTTCTGCTCATTCGGAGACATGCTGCGCGTTCCCGGTTCCGAAGGCGACCTGTTCACCATCAAGTCTGAAGGCGGCGACGTTCGCATCGTCTATTCCCCGCTCGACTGCCTCAAAATCGCGCGCGCGAATCCGGATAAAAAGGTGGTGTTCTTCGCGGTTGGATTTGAAACCACCGCCCCTGCCAACGCCATGCTTGTCTCGCGGGCCAAACAGGACGGCGTGCATAACGTCTCTATTCTCGTCTCGCACGTGCTGGTGCCCCCGTCGATTGCCGCCATTCTGCAATCGCCGCAGAACCGCGTGCAGGGATTTCTCGGCCCGGGACACGTTTGCGCCATCATGGGCTACCGCGAGTACGAGCCGATGAGCGCGCGCTTCAAAGTCCCCATCGTCATCACCGGATTCGAGCCGCTGGACATCCTGCAAGGCACCCTCATGGTCGTCCGCCAGCTTGAAGAAGGCCGCGCCGAGGTCGAAAACGAATACTCGCGCATCTTGGACCGGGAAGGGAACCGACCCGCGCAGAAGCTGGTGGCAAGCGTGTTTGAAATCGCCGATAGAAAGTGGCGCGGCGTCGGCAGCATTCCCAAGAGCGGATACAAGTTGCGCTGGGAATACCGCGACTACGACGCCGAGAAAATCTTCAGCGTGAAGGAAATTGATACCCGCGAGCCGGAGATCTGCATCAGCGGCCGCATTTTGCGTGGCATCAAAAAGCCCCACGACTGCCCGGCTTTCGGAACAATCTGCACACCGCAGCATCCGCTCGGAGCAACCATGGTCTCTGCCGAGGGCGCATGCGCCGCCTACTACGCCTATGGACGGCACCTGGAATCGAAACGTGAAGAACTTGAGGCCATGGCCTCTTTGGGAGGCGCCGCATGATGGAACCCGCCGCTGAAACAACCAATTCCGCCGCCACCACGAACGGTGCGACACAGGCCGAATGGCACGAGCGCGTGATGCACAAGTGCCGCGAGTCGGTGGAAGTGAAACAGAAATTTTTTGAGCGTTATGCGGACGACATTGCCGTGTTGAGCCAGAAAATGGCCGAGCGTTTCCGCGACGGGCACAAGCTCTGGGTCATGGGCAACGGCGGCAGCGCATGCGATGCGCAGCACATCGCCGTCGAGTTCATCCACCCCATCATCGAGAAGCGGCGCGCGCTCCCAGCCTTCGATCTGGTCAGCCAGATTCCCGTCCTCACCGCCATCTCCAACGACAAGGACTATGCCCGCATCTTCGTCGATCAGCTTGAGCTGTGGGGCCAGCCCGGAGACATGGTCATCGCCATCTCCACCAGCGGCAACTCGCCCAATCTGATCTATGCACTGGAGGCCGCGCAGGCCCGCGACATGCTCACCATCGCCTTCTCCGGTAAAGACGGCGGACGCCTGGCCGACGCCGCCGAGTATTGCTTCACCGTTCCCAGTTACAGCATCCATCGCATTCAGGAGTCGCACGTGGCGCTGCTGCATATTCTTTGGGACCTGACGCACGTCGCCATGGGCGAGGAGGACGTGATCTGATGAGTACCGTCGAATCGAATCCTGTCTCTCCGGGTCTCGATCCGGAAACGGCCGCGAACTCCGAGATACCCTCCCCGCTGCTCGGTAGCTGTCCTCTTCCCATCTTCGACCATAAGCAAATCGTGCTCGGCCACGGCAGCGGCGGAAAGCTTTCAGCCGAACTTATCGAGAAGGTCTTCGTCAGCCGCTTCTCGAACCCAACACTGGAGCGCATGAACGATAGCGCTGTGCTTCAAATTGCCGGAGCGCGGCTGGCCTTCACAACCGATTCTTTCGTCGTGACCCCGCTTTTCTTCCCCGGTGGGGACATTGGCTCGCTTGCTGTGAACGGCACCGTGAACGACCTTGCGATGATGGGGGCCGCGCCGCTCTATCTTTCCGCCGCCTTCATTTTGGAGGAAGGTCTGGCCACCAGCGACCTGGCCCGCGTGGTGGATTCCATGCAGGCGGCGGCGCTTCGTGCCGGCGTGCAAGTCGTAACGGGCGACACGAAAGTCGTGAATCACGGCAAAGGCGACAAGGTCTTCATCACCACCACCGGCATCGGCCAGCTCATTCATGGCGCGCGCCTCAACTCCGATCAGGCCCGCCCCGGCGACAAAATTCTGCTCAGCGGATACATCGGCGACCACGGCATGACCATCCTGTCGCAGCGCGAGGACCTCGACTTCGAGGCCAAGCTGCGCAGCGATTGCGCGGCATTGAACGGCTTGACTGAGGTGATTCTCAACGAAGCGCCGGATGCAATTCGCTGTATGCGCGACCCCACGCGCGGCGGCATCGCCAGCACGCTGAACGAGATCGCTGGCCGCTCCGGCGTGGGCATGATAATCAACGAGGATGCGATTCCCGTGCGCGATACCGTGCGCGGCGCCTGCGAAATGCTGGGTCTTGATCCGCTCTACGTCGCCAATGAAGGCAAGCTGGTCGCCGTGGTTGCGGCCGACGCCGCCCCGCGAATCCTCGCCCGCATGAAAGAACATCCGCTGGGCGCGGACAGCCGCGTCATCGGACAAGTTGTGCAAGAACCGTCAGGCATGGTCCTGATGAAAACGTCGGTGGGAGGTACGCGCGTAGTCGATACGCTCTTTGGCGAGCAATTGCCGCGCATCTGCTAAGGCTTTTTTCCCGTATCAAAATGCTTTAGCCATCACCCTGCATGGCAGGCCGCATCGCAGCGAGTAGCTTTTGGACGTATCCGGGCCGCGCGCCCCAATGCCGCCGGCAAACATAATGTCCTCGCGACTCCGCAAGAGTCTCCCCGCCGCAGCGTGAAGGCGGGGCGCATCGAGCCGATCTTCGGGACTTGAGACACGCGCGAATCGAGGGAACGTATGGGCTCTCATTCTACTTTTCCAGCCGTTGTCCCGGCTGACGTTCATATCCTTTGGCTAACTCAGGGTCTCGGCTGCGACGGAGACAGCGTTTCCGTTACCGCCGCCGAGCAGCCCTCCATTGAAGACGTTCTCCTGAACGCCGTGCCCGGCCTGCCAAGGGTCCATCTGCACAATCCGGTGCTGGCCTATGAGGTTGGCGACGACTTTATGAAGCCTTTTGAAGAGGCCGCGGCTGGACAACTCGATCCCTTTGTCCTGGTTGTCGAAGGCTCAATCCCGAACGAAAAAATCAAAAAAGAAGGCTACTGGGCCGCCGTCGGAACCGACTCCAAGACCGGCCAGCCCATAACCACCTGCGAGTGGATCGACCGCCTCGCGCCGAAGGCCACAGCCGTTATCGGCGCGGGAACCTGCGCCACCTACGGCGGCATTCACGCCATGGCCGGAAACCCCACCGGATGCATGGGGCTTGCCGACTATCTCGGCTGGAACTGGCGCTCCAAAGCCGGACTGCCCATCGTCAACGTGCCCGGATGTCCGGTGCAGCCCGACAACTTTATGGAAACCGTGTTGTACCTGCTTTATCAGGTGGCGGGTCTCGCGCCCATGATTCCGCTGGACGAAAATCTGCGCCCCACCTGGCTCTTCGGCAAAACCGTGCATGAGGGATGCGATCGCGCCGGCTACTACGAGCAGGGCGACTTTGCCCACGAGTACGGCTCGCCAAAGTGCCTGGTCAAATTAGGCTGCTGGGGGCCGGTCGTCAACTGCAACGTCACCAAGCGCGGCTGGATGCGCGGCATCGGCGGCTGCCCCAACGTGGGTGGCATTTGCATCGGATGCACCATGCCCGGATTCCCCGACAAATTCATGCCGTTCATGGATGAGCCGCCCGGGGCGCGTGTCTCCACCATGAGTGTAGGTGCTTACGGGCGCATGATCCGCGCGCTGCGCGGCATGACCAACCACACCGTGAACGAGGAGCCGAAGTGGCGGCATCCCGGCAGGCGATTGACCACTGGCTATCAGGTCGAGGCGCACTAGATCAGACTTCACGTCCGCGATTGTTGCGGCAGCACAGCGCGTTCCGCGCAGAAGGAACAAAGGAAATCCAATGGCGACCACTATCCTTCCCAAGACAGGCAAGGCCAGTTCCAAAGCCAGTTCCGGACGCAACCTGGTGGAGATGAACTGGGACCCCATCACCCGCATCGTCGGCAGTTTGGGAATCTTCACCAAGATTGACTTTCAAAATAAGCAGGTGGCGGAGTGCTACAGCACGTCCTCCATCTTCCGCGGCTACTCCGTTTTTATGAAGGGCAAAGACCCGCGCGACGCCCACTTCATCACCAGCCGCATCTGCGGCATCTGCGGAGACAATCACGCCACCTGCGCCGTCTACGCGCAGAACATGGCCTTCGGCGTGCGGCCTCCGGCGCTCGCGGAGTGGATGATTAACCTCGGCGAGGCCGCCGAGTATATGTTCGACCACAACATCTTTCAGGACAATCTGGTCGGCGTTGATTTCTGCGAAAAAATGGTGAAGGAGACGAACCCGGGTGTCTGGGAAAAAGCGCAGCACGCAGCCGCTCCCAACGCCGACAAGCACGGCTACAAAACCATTGGCGACATCATGGTCGCGCTCAATCCGTTCACCGGCGAGTTCTACCGCAAAACTCTTGACGTGAGCCGCCTCACGCGCGAAATGTTCTGCCTCATGGAAGGCCGCCATGTGCATCCTTCCACGCTGTATCCCGGCGGCATCGGAACGCCCGGGACCGTGCAGGTTCTGACCGATTACGCGGTGCGCCTCGCCAAATACGCCGAGTTCATGAAGAGCGTGGTGCCGCTGCACGACGACCTCTTCGACTTCTTCTACGACGCCCTTCCCGGATACGAAAAAGTTGGCGAGCGCCGCGTCCTGCTGGGCTGCTGGGGATCTTTCAATGATCCCAATTACTGCGACTACACCTACAGGAACATGGCCGATTGGGGCCGCAAAATGTTCGTCACGCCGGGCGTGGTGGTGGACGGCCAACTCGTCACCAACAGCCTGCTCGACATCAACCTCAACATGCGCATCCTGCTCGGCAGCTCCTACTACGACTCGTGGGAGAACGCCGAAGTGTTCGTCAAGCAGGACCCGCTCGGCAACCCCATCGACCGCAATCATCCCTGGAACCAGACCACCGTTCCCAGGCCGCAGAAGCGCGATTTCAAAGGGAATTACTCCTGGGTCATGTCTCCCCGCTGGCTCGATCCGCGCACCGGCGATCATCTCGCTCTCGACACCGGCGGCGGCCCCATCGCGCGCCTCTGGTCGACCGCGCTCTCCGGACTCGTCGACATCGGCTACATCAAGGCGACGGGCAGCAGCGTCAAAATCACGCTGCCCAAGACCGCCCTCAAGCCGGAAATGGAATTCGAATGGAAGATTCCCAAGTGGTCCAACGCCATTGAGCGCGACCGCGCCCGCACTTACTTCCAGGCCTACGCCTGCGCCGCGGCCTATTATTTCTTCGAGCAGGCGCTGAAAGAAGTCCATGCCGGTCGCAATAAGACATGGTCCGACTTCAGAGTTCCGGAAGAAGCGATTGGCTGCGGCTTCCATGAAGCGGTTCGGGGAGTGCTGTCGCACCACGTCGTGATCCGCGACGGAAAAATCGCCAACTACCATCCATACCCGCCAACCCCGTGGAATGCCAACCCGCGCGATATTTACGGCACACCCGGCCCCTACGAGGACGCGGTGCAGAACACTCCCATCTTCGAGGAAAACGGCCCCGACAAATTCAAGGGCATCGACATCATGCGCACCGTTCGCAGCTTCGATCCATGTCTGCCCTGCGGCGTGCATATCTACAACGGCGCAACCAAGCTGCTGGAGACCCGCCACGTTCCCATGTTCGGCGCCCATGGCTCGGTCGAACCCGAGGAGAAACACTGATGCCGGAAAGCAGACGCGAGTTCACGCGACGCAGCGACCGCATTGAAGAGCTGGTGGACCGGATCGCGAACACCGGCGATCCGGCCATTCGCGCGGTAGCGCAGGAACTACTGCAGGCGGTCATCGAGCTGCACGGCGTCGCCCTGGACCGCATCGTCGCCTTCATCACCGGCCTGCCTGATGGAGAAATCGCCCTGGCCCGGATTGCGGCGGACGAGCTTGTCTCCAATGTGCTGTCCCTGCATGGAATCAATCCAATCGCGGTGGAGACCCGCGTCGCGGACGCTCTGGAAAAGGCCCGGCCCTATCTCCAATCGCATGGCGGCAACGTCGAGCTTGCTTCCATCGAAAACGGCGTCGCGCGAGTGCGCCTGCAAGGCTCCTGCGGACACTGCTCCTCGTCCAGCGAAACTCTGAAGAATGCGGTGGAGAGCGCGATCTACGATGCCGCGCCGGAAGTGGTTGCCGTTGTGGCGGAGCCGATGCCGCCTTCCGGCCACCCGGCCCTCGTGGTCCTGCAAACGAACTGATTCAGCAAAGGAGATGCCATGGCCTGCCAGGATGTAAAACCCGATACGCCGTCGCACACCCCGGGCACGCATCGGGGCGAAGAGTGGATGCGGCAAAGCCCGGAGCCGGGGCGCGAAGGCAAAACCGCGACGGCGCGAAGCTCCACCAGCATCAACCCGAAAAAGCACGGCCCCATCGACCCGCGTATGCCGCAAATGCCTCCGGCCTAGGAAGACCATGCAATTGATCCGCGGGCCAGATCCGATTCCCACCGCCGGGGCCCCGTCCCCGGCGCTTGCCTCGTTGCGCCGCTTTGCGCGCGACCGCGCCGCCCTGGAGCGCTGCGAGCTTTGTGCTGCGCAGCTTGCGCACGACCATCAACATCTTCTCGACCGCGTTTCGCGCCAGATCGCCTGCGCCTGCGACCCCTGCGCCATTCTCTTCTGCGACCAGCAGAATGGGAAATTTGTCCGTGTCCCGCGCCGCATTGCCCGGCTCGATGGCTTCTCATTCAGCGAGCTTCAATGGCAATCCATGATGCTGCCCATCAATCTTGCATTTTTTGTGCGGCAACCGGATGGCGGGACCCGCGCCATGTATCCCTCGCCGGCCGGGCCGATGGAATCGCTGATCAGTCTGCCCGCGTGGGAGACGCTCTTTGCCGGCCAGCGCGCCCTCGCAAGCGTGGAGCCTGAAGTCGAAGCGCTGCTGGCCAACCGCATCGGAGAGTCGCCGCTATACTTCATCGTCCCAATCGACGCCTGTTACCGGCTCATCGGCCTCATCCGGACAAAGTGGCGCGGCCTTTCCGGAGGCGGCGAAGTGTGGCAGGCCATTGGCGGTTTCTTTTCTGATCTCGATCAGCGCGCTACCCGAATTGATGAGGCGCATCATGCCTGATCTCACCTTCCATGTTGGCGAAGTACGGGCCATGCCCAACGCCGCGGTGCCGACCATTGCGGCGCGTCTCCATATCACAAATGCCGTCGCGAACGAGGCCATCCAATCCATCGTGCTGAACTGCCAGCTACAGTTGCAGCCGCTCGGCAGGCCCTATAGCGCCGCGGAAGAGGCACGTCTTCTGGACCTCTTTGGCGAGCGCGAGCGCTGGGGACAAACCATGAAGCCGCTGCACTGGATGAATCTTATGGCAAAGGTCCCGCCGTTTACGGGCGAAACTTCGGTCGATCTGCCGCTGCCCTGCTCGCTCGATTTCGATGTCGCCGCCAATAAGTATTTTTACGGGCTTGAAAGAGGCGCCATCACCATCGACGTCATGTTCAGCGGCACGGTTTTTTATGCCGATGAGCACGGCGCGATGCGCATCACGCAGATTCCCTGGGACCGCGAAGCGCGCTTCCTGTTGCCGGTTGAAACCTGGCGTCAGGCCATCGACGCGCATTATCCCGAAAGCGCCTGGCTGCGCCTGCCGCGCGAAACGTTTGACAGGCTTTATCGATACAAGGTCCGGTGCGGAATCCCAATGTGGCCCCAGGTGCTGGACCAACTACTGGACGCCGCCGGGCAAAACGATCCCGTGGAAGAAGACCTGACAAGAGGCGTGGCCCAATGAACTTCGCCCCGCTCGAAGCCATCGCCAACACCGTCCTCTTCGAGGGATATATGCTCTATCCCTACCGCCCGTCGTCCATCAAGAACCGCCAGCGTTGGAACTTCGGCACGCTCTATCCGCGCGACTTTGCCCAAAGACTCAATCCCCCAGAACGCTGGCAATTCTCAGCGCAAATCCTTATGGAGGCCGAACCATCGGCGGCCCTCACCGCCCGCGTGCGATTCCTGCAACTACTTCCGCAAGAAAAGCAGGACGTTCAAACCTGGGAACAAGGCTTTCCGCGCTCCCGCACAGTCGAAGGCATTCCGCTCGTGGACATATGTAACGGCATTGACTACATATTGGACCTTACGTCGCTTGCCGCCGATGAACTCCCCGCCGCTCCTCCCTCATTTCGTGACCGGCCCAGAATCAGCCGCCTCCTGCTTTCCGCCGAGTGCCTGCGCGACGGTTTCTATCGTTTAAGCGCCAGCCTCACCAACGAAAGCCCTGCGCCGCAAAGCGCGACTAGCCGTGCCGCCGTGCAGGATGCGGCGTTCACCTCAGCCCATCTGCTGCTCGGCCTGGAACACGGCACGTTCGTATCGCTCCTGGAACCGCCGCCCAACCTCGACGCCGAAGCCAAAGCCTGTGTGCAGGATGGTGTCTTCCCGGTGCTCGCCGGCGATCCCGGCGACCGCTCCCACGTTTTCTGCTCGCCCATCATCCTCTACGACTATCCACAAGTCGCGGCGGAAAGCCCCGGCGATTTCTTCGACAGCACCGAGATGGACGAGTTGCTTGCCTTGCGTGTCCTCACGCTCACAGACGAGGAAAAAGCTGAGATGCGCCTCGCCGATCCGTATGCACGCGCCCTTCTGGAGCGCACGGAATCGCTTCCGAACGAAAGTCAGATCAACCTCCACGGCGCTGTGCGCGATCTGCGCCGCATTGCAGATGACAGCACCGCCACGCCGGAATCTCCAGCGCCCGAACTCTGGAATCCCTTCGCCGAGGCTCCATTTTTGGAATCTGCTCGCGTCTTTGGCGTCGATCTCCGCAAGGGCGACCGCGTGCGCCTTTGGCCGCAGAAAAAGGCCGACATCCTCGATATGGCGACCGAGGGCAAAACCGCGATCATCGAAGCCATCGAGCAGGACCTCGAAGGCCAAATCCATTTCGCCGTTGTGCTTGAAGACGACCCCGGCCGCGACATCGGCATGATGCGGCAAGTGGGGCACCGCTTTTTCTACACCCCGGAAGAAGTCGAGCCGCTTCCATTGGAGGCGTCGTGAACTCGCCCGCCCATCCCCGGATTCTGGTCGCCTGCATCGGAAACATTTTTCTCGGCGACGACGGCTTCGGCTGCGAAGTCGCGCGCGCTCTCGCCGCCATGAGTCTCCCACCCGAGGCCACCGTCATCGACTTCGGCATTCGGGCATTCGATCTGGCTTTCGCTCTGATTGAGCCTTACCAAACCATCATTCTGGTTGATACGATTGCGCGCGGCTCGCAGCCCGGCACCGTTTACGTTCTTCAGCCCGCCATGGATGCCGCCGACACATCAGGCCCGGAAATTTTTGATCCCCATTCGATGGATCCCGCGCGCCTGCTCAGGCTGGCCCAAACGCTGGGAGAAATTTCCGCCGGAATCTATATCGTGGGCTGCGAGCCGCTCGATTTTGGTGAAGAGCTGGAAGGCCGCATGGGCCTTTCGCAGCCGGTACACGCGGCTGTTCCGGAAGCCGCCGCCGCCGTCATCGAGTTGATCCAGCGTGCCGCCCAAACCGACACCAGTGCGGTCCGCGAATTGAGTTCGGCATCATAGGAGGAAAGGACATGAAGACCGCTGTTTATCTAATTCTGGGTGTTGCCGTCGCCAGCGTTGCTTATTCGCTTGGCCCCGACATCAAGCGCTACCTCAAGATCAAGTCCATGTAGAGGGGCCGCGCGAATGCACGAGCTTTCCATCGCCCTCAGCATGATCGAGCAGATCGAGCAGGAGACTGCGAAGCGCGGCGGCGGCAAGGTGGAGGCCGTTTATGTCCGGGTGGGCGTGCTTTCCGGAGTAGACACGCAGGCTTTGCGCTTTGCGTACGATCTGGCTTGCGAAGGGTCCGGGTTGGCGGGATCGCGCCTTGAGATTGAGGACATTCCGCTGCTCGTCTATTGTCCGCAATGCTCGTCCACGCATGAGCCTGGGCCGCAAAATATCGCCTGCCCGCGGTGCATCACGCCCGAGCAGGAAATTCTCCACGGAAGGGAGCTCGAAGTCCGGGCTTTTGAGATCGTCCAATGAGTTCACAGCCAAGAATTATTGAAGTGCGCGCTCGCGTTCTAAAAGAGAATGACCTTCTGGCCCGTGCCTTGCGAGACCGTTTTCAGCAGGCCGGCGTCACAGCCATCAGCTTCGTATCCAGCCCCGGCGCGGGTAAAACAACATTCCTTGAAAAGCTGATGTCCATGATGTCGGCGCAGCATCGCATCGCGGCTTTGGTCGGCGACCTCGCGACTGAGAACGACGCCACGCGCCTGTCGCGCTCCTGTTCGCAGGTGCGGCAAATCACCACCGGGACCGTTTGCCATCTGGACGCGAAAATGATTGCCGGCGCCCTCGAAGGCTGGAAGCTCGACGACCTCGATTTCCTTTTCATTGAAAACGTCGGCAATCTCGTCTGTCCCTCCAGCTACGACCTCGGCGAACAGATGCGCTTCGTGCTGCTCTCCTGCACCGAGGGCGAGGACAAGCCTCTGAAATACCCCACCATCTTCAATACCGCCGATGCCGCGCTCATCACCAAAATGGACCTTGCCGCCGCGGCGGAATTCGATCTCCCGGTAGCGCGCCGGAACATCCAGAGCGTCCGGCCGGGCATGCAGGTTCTGGAGGTCTCCAGCAAAACCGGGATGGGTATGGGCGATGTCACGGAGCTTATCGAAGCGAGCGCGCCGAGCCATGCCGGCAAAATATAATCCGCGGCTGCCGAGTCGCCCCGCGGCAGATCCGCTTTTGCAGGGTTGGAATTCAGTGACGGTCGCCCGCGGCTTCCATGGTGGAATCGACAAGTTTATAGCGGACCGTGTGAACTTCTCTCTCTTTCTGGGCGTTCCGAAGAGCCAGGAGCCGCCTGGTGAGCGACGGAATTTCGCCGCGCCTGTTTGTCTTCCGCAGGGAAAGGATGAGGCGGTAGAGGGCTTCCTGGTCGTTGGGGTCCGCTTTCAGGGCTGCTTCGCATTGCTCAATGGCGAGATTGGTCTTCCCTGACTGCAAATAGAGCCCCGCAAGAATTCCGCGCGCAAGCGTCAGTTTCGGGTCGAGCCGCACGGCATTCTTTGCCGCGCGAAGTTCCTCGTTGTACTCCGCGCTGCCCTGGTCGGGACCCTGCTGCGCGAGCGTTTCGGCCAGCAGGTATTGATTGAAGGCATTATCCGGATGCAGGCGGACCTGCTCGCGGAATTTTGCCAGGCTCCCCGCAAAATCGTGCCGTTGAGATTCCGTAATTCCCTCTGCCGTTCCCGCGAACGTAAGTTGCGGATCAAGCCGGTTCGCGGCCCCGAAATCATCCATCGCCTTATCGTAGTTTCCGAGCTGCGCATACAGCGCGCCGCGAGCGAGATAGAGTTGCGCCGCCTTGGGCATCCGAGTCAGGCCGGCGTTCAGCATGTCAATGCCAACCTGGTAAGAACGGTGGTTGCTCGATAACGTGGCAAAATCCAGGTAAGGCCCGGACTGCAATGGATTGGCCACAATTGCCTGCCGCAGAAGCGCAACTGCGTGAGGGGTATCATTCTGGGCCTCATAAATATCGGCGGCCAGCGTCAGCGCATTCTCATTTGTCGAATCGGGCTGGATATCGGAAGCCAGCGTTTGCAGCGCCTCGTCATAGCGCTTTGCGTCCAGCAGCGCCAGCGCCAGATTATAGCGCGCGCCGCGGTCCTCGGGCGCAAGCGCCGCCGCGCTCCGGAAGGCGCGCACAGCATCATCACCCCGTCCCAGCTTCGAAAGGCAGATGCCGTATTCGGAAAGCGGCAGAAGCCGCTCATCCACCAGAGACTTTGCGTGCTCAAAATGCGGGACCGCCTCTTTGCATGCGCCGCGTTTGTACAGCGTCATGCCCAACATCACGTTGGCCGTGGGGTCCGTTGGCCGCAGCGCGAGGATGCGCTGAAGCAGGTCCTCGGCATTCTTTCCGCCGCTTTCATATTCCAGTTGCGCGGCGCCCTCCAGCGCCGGAAGATAATTCGGCACGAGCTTAAGCGCCTGCCGGTACGCGGCATCGGCGAGCTTTGGACGATGGGCGCCCGCATACGCCATGCCGCGCAGGGTCCAGAGCCGGCAGTCATTGGGATAAGTGGCGAGCGCGGCGTGGGAAAGTTCCAGCGCGCTTTTGTAATCGTTTGTACGAAGCGAATTTTCAATCTTGATGAGCGTTGATGGCGGGGCGGGAGTGACGCTCTGGGTCGCGAACGCCGGCATTCCCAGCACGCAGAGAACGCCGAAAATGCACATTAAAGTTGTTACGCGGCGCGTTAAAAATCGGCTGCTGCACATGATTGGACCGGACCGGACAACTCAAATCTAAACGCATCGCGGGCCTGTGTGCCAGCCCGCGATGCGCTTCGCAGGCGCTTAGAACGTGATGCTCGCTCCAAGCTGGCCCTGGCGTGGGATCTGTGTGCTGTGGGACCTTCCAAACGCGGAGCCGTCCTGCGCGTTTGGATCAACGCCATTCAGATTGACGCGATTGAATAGATTGAAGAAATCCAATCTCAACTCAAGTTTCACGCCTTCGGTAATGTTGGTTGTCTTCTTCACAGTTCCATCAATCTGAGCGAAACCCGGATTGCGGAACTGGTTGATCTTCTCATTGCCTTCCTGGCCGAGAGCGGGAAGAGCGAACGGGCCGCAATTGTCCAGATTCGTGCCCTGGCACTGCGGGAAGACTCCATTTTTGTAGCTGGCCCTGCTGGTCGAGATCTTATAAGAGGACACATTGGGCAGGTCGCTGTTGTAGCCGTCGGCGTTAAAGTCTCCGCTATCAGGTTGGAAGTGCAGATTCCCGTCTGCGTCTTTCGCCACATCCAGCGCCGCTCCCGAAACCACCGTAAACGGCAGCCCGGATTGCAGGACGGTTACAGAGGACAGGGTCCATCCGGAACCAAGCCTTCCAAGAAAACCACCGCGATTGCTTGGCCCCGGAAGCTCATAGCTCCAGCCCAGCGAAAAGCGGTTAGGCACGTCCCAGCTTGACGGCCCATAAAAGGTGCTGAGCGGATACTCAATCGGATAATTCCCGCTCGACAACATCCCGGAGTTGTCCTTTGAGGTCGCGCGGGTATAGGAGGCGGTCACAAAACCCCGTTCCGTAAAGCGCCCCTTGACGGCCAGAATCAGGGCCGAATAGTTCGACCAGGGACCATTGAAGGTGTAGTTAATCGTCCCAAAGCTGGAGTTGAGGCGGGTCTGCGTTCCAACGCAGTTAGCTTGCTGCCCGTTTGCGGGAGATACCGGGGTGCAGGTGAGGTGCTGCAACAGGTCGCCCTCATAGACGTTTACGTCTCCAGAGAACGAATTGCCAAACGAGCTGCCGCCGCCATACTGCAGATCACCCGAGTGCTGCCCCACATATCCAACACTGGCGACCATGCTATTGGTGAGTTGTCGCTCAACAGTCACGGACCAGGTGTTGGTGTAGGGGGCCTTCAGGTTGCCGTCCACGCCGCCAACCATGATCTGCTGTCCCGGGATGCCGCCCTTGGCGTCAAGCGGCGTACCCTGGAAGGCCGGATAAGGGAATCCAAAGGGATACGTGTTGGAAGTTCCGTACCCGAAGATCGGCGCCGCCGTCGAACCATCGTTAAAGAACGTGGGCAGCACGAATCCCGGAGGATTGCCCTTCAGGTTGTTTTCAGCATTGCCCAGCGTCACCCAATCGCGGTAGATGCCGTAGCCGCCGCGGACGACCCACTTGCCGCTTCCCGTCGGGTCCCACGCAACACCCACGCGAGGGCTGAAGATCCAGTTCATGTCGTGGTTGTAGACATGGCCCTGCACGGTGTTCACGCCGTTCGCGATCTGCTCAGCCATGGTGCTTCCAGAGCCCAAATGCCAATTCGCCAGAGGCGTGCCCGCCACCGGATAGGGATTGCCGAAATTGTCGTAGCGTATTCCGTAATTGATGGTCAGGCGGCGAGTGGCCTTCCATGTGTCCTGAGCGAAGACTCCAAACGTGGATTGAGCATACTCATACTGACCCGGCATGGGTTTGCCGGTAATTGGATTGTAGGAGAGGCTCGACTCCGAGTACGGATTATCGTTGATCAGATCGATCATGCTGTTGTACTGGAACGAGGGTTGCGCATAGCAGGGGGCGAACAGCGCCAGATCATCTCCGTGCCAGCCTTCGTATCCAACGCTGAAAGCGTGCGAGCCCTGAATGTGGGTGAGAACGTCGCGCCAGTGATAGTTATGCTCGGAGAACTGGCCATCGGCAAAACCGATTCCAAATCCCACTCCAAGATTATTGACGTTGACCGACGGGACAGAGAAAAGTCCGGTGGCCGCATTCGTGGCCGTCAGGTAGTTATAACCAAAGGATGCCTGGTTCAGCGTGTTCGCAGTGAATGTGTGGGTCTCGTTTCCCTGCAGAGCGATCACGGACGACGGACTGGTGGTATTGAAGGCAGGCCGTACCGCCGGACCTCCTGAACTGGTCGTGTCGCGAAAGAGGGTGCCGTATACCCGGTCTTTGCTGAAATACTTGTCGATGCGGATGTTGTACTGCTTGGAATTATCGTAACTTGATGAGTTGAAATTGCCGTTGTCGAATACGGGGGTGCCGCATGGAATATTGTCCGTGCTCGGTGTTCCGCATCCGGTATTGTTCGCCAGGTCCTGCGGCCCGAACGCATCCTGCGCGGTCGCCGCCACACCGGTCGTCGTAGCGCCACTGGGAGGGTACTTCGCCATAAGCTGAACTTCCGGCGAGTCCGGCTTGACCGCCTGAGCGAACGCGACAAAGGCCGGGTCCTCATAAGTCAGGACATTATTGCCATTCGACGTGAGAGCGCGATAAGGCTCAATCGAGAAGAAGAAGAAAAACTGGTGCTTCGGGATGACCGGCCCGCCGATTCCAAAAGACATATTAGTAGTGTGGAACGGGGCGATCTTTACAGATGAGGGAGGGCCAAATTCGCCGCGGGCATTCAAGCCCTGGTATGTGTAGTAGAGGCTTGCAAAGCCGTGATAATGGTCGGTTCCGGACTTCGTGGTCATTACCGTCTGCATCGAACTCGTCTTGCCGTAATCGACCGTATACGTATTGGTCTGGACGCTGATTTCCGAGAGCGCGTCGGCATTGGGCACCAGAGTCAGCACACCTGGATTGACGTCGATGTTTATATCGAGACCATCCAGCACATACTGGTTGCCATTGTTCCCGCGTCCGTTCGCGCTGTAGTCCGCATTTTCCGTAAAGAAGTTGTTGTATCCGGCGGACCCCAGGCCCGTCACTCCCGGCGCAAGAGCAATCAGTGCGGTTGGGTTCCTGGCCGCGAGGGGGAGGGCCTGAATGGCCTGAGTATCGATCGTCACCTGGTTGCGGCTGTCGGAAACGTCAAGCAGGGGCGCCTGCGCCGTCACCGATACATTCGAGGTCGCTTCGCCCACCGCCAGGGTCAGCACCACCTGTCTGTTCTGTTCCGTCAGCAGCGTGAAAGGCACCTCCGTAGTCTGGAACCCCGGAGCGCTGGCCGAAACCTCATAGTGGCCGGGGGCGAGACTTAAAAATCGGTATACGCCCGAGGCGTCCGAGGTTGCGCTCTGAGTAACTTGCGTATCGGTGTTAACCAGCTTAACCGCGGCATTCGCGATCACCGCGCCCGAGCTGTCCTGCACATCGCCCTGCACGCTGGCGTTGAACTGGGCAAACGCCTGCGCAGAAATCAGTACGACGCCTGCCGCCAATATTCTAATAAGTCGATTCATCACGCGCTCCAGACCTCAAATTTCAATCAAACGAGATGCCAAGTCATTCTTTTAATCGTCGCAAGCATAATTAGTCGGATTGAGCAACGCATGGACTAGTTCAACCACAGGGATGTAGTACAAATGGACTCCTGACATTACCAATGCATTCAGCCGGCCAGCGCTACCGTATATCGCTGGTGATTCACGACTTCAAACCGACAAGCTCCGCCGTTCCGCTCCACCCGCAATGGACGGCCGCCGCTGCCCGTGACCCCTTGGACGCCTCCCTCCGGACAACGCAGATCCACACGGATGTGCTGCCCATCGAGAAACGCATGAACAATATCCAGACGGCGCCCGCCATACGACAATCCGGTGATGCCGTAGTGTTTGCCGGCCTCCGCCAGAGAAGCTCCAAAGTTCGGGGCAAGGGTGATGCGGCGGGAATCATCAGTCTCGCGAACGCCAAGCAGGTTGCGGATAATGTGCGCCGGCATCACCGCCCCCCATCCGTAGCACTCACCGCCGAATGCGCCGCTCGCGCCCCAGATTTCGCAGCTCACCCCCGGCCATCCCAGCCTTCGTGGATTTCCGTCCGGCCCGGCAGGTCCTTCGATCGTGCGGCGGTCCATGCTGGTGTAGATCCGGTCCGCAATCAATTCCACCGTCTCTGAAACAAGGGCCCCATCCCCGGACGACCACGCCGACTCCAGAAACGGCAGCACGAAAGATGACCAGTCGAGAGAAAAATTCCCCTGCGCCACATCCTTGCTCTCCTGCGCCTTTAACTCCTCATACATGCTTCGCAGCGTGGGCAAAATGCGCTGCTTTTGTGCTTCTGTCGCGATGCCGCAAAACGCTGGCGCGGCCTGCGAAGGATCGCGCGTCGCGACCGTTACCAATTGCCCCGCGTGCGTGTCGTAATCATGGAACCAGTCGTCTTTCCAAAGCTGCTGGGTCTTCTCTGCAAAATCCTTTTGAAGCTTGCGCCATTGCCGCGCTTCTTCGGCTTTGCCCGCAATGGTCGCGAACCGCGCCAGAATTTCACCCGCCTGCGAAGCTGCGGCCTGCAACTCCACCAGGCGCAGAAACTCCACCAGTTCGCCGCCGGTGGGCTGCTGAATCCGGAACCGTTTCGAGGTGTCCATGCCCGTTTCCCAACTGCACTTGCCGACCAGAAATCCTCCGGAGTCGGAGCGATTCGCGAGCGTCCAGCGCATCAGGGAAGCCAGTTTCGGATAGAGCTGCCGCAGCCAGGTGGTATCGCGCGTGCGGTCGAAAATCGATGCGGCGCAGAAGAACGGAAAGCACCAGGAAATCGAGGTTCCGCAGGCGGAGCCATCGACCGCGACCATGTTCATCACACCGTCTTCCCTCATGCAGGGAACATTGGGTTCGAGCGCGTCGAGAAATTGGCCCACAAAGACCTGCTTCGCCGCCTCAGGATCTGCATAACTCAGCGCCCACATATCAATGGAAGTTTCGGCCAGCACAT
>DASTXK010000203.1:0-3607 GCA_035765555.1 Acidobacteriaceae bacterium | reverse complement strand
GGAAGTATAACGCTGCGCACTTATCGCTGCGGCAGGGCCGCAACGGGCCTTCCCTCTTCGGCTCCTACGGCAAGCGCCTTGGCGCGGATGGACGCGATCAGCACCAGGAAATTTGTAAACAGAATGAGCGCGAAGGTGAGCGCGGGCAGGAATTCCAACTCCTTCGGCATGGCCACAATGACTTCGAGGGCCAGAACAGCGGTAATCAGCCCGCGAGGAATCAGCACGCAGGCAAGTTCGCGTTCGCGCGACGAGGCGTTGCGCCATGCGACGCGGCTGCCGGTGACGGCAATGTAGCGCGCGATCAGGAAAACGCACAGAATTCCCAGGCTGGGCAGGAGCTGCTCCTGCAGGCCCTTGAACTGGATCATGGCTCCGAGCAGCACGAAGAAGAAGCTCCGCACCAGGAACGCCAGTTCGGAATGGAAGGAGTGGATCTGAGTGCTCTGGCTGGTGGTCAGAATCTCGAAACCGAAGTCCTGCAAAAAGCTCTTCGGATCAAGCAAGCTGGCCAGCGTCGCTCCAAAGACCATGACGGCGAACAGTTCGCTGCCGCCCACCGCGTGAGTGCCGGAGTAAACAATCAGCACGGCGGCGAAGGTCAGCACCTGCCAGAACTGTTTGTTGGAAATATGCGGCAGCAGCCGCGCCCACAGGAAGCCCGCGACCACGGCGATCACAAATCCCAGCATGAACCGGAAGACGAACAGCGCGACCACGCCACCAAAAATTTCTCCGCCGCTCGTTTTGGTTGTGACGCCGCTCGCCAGCCCGATGAGGACGCCGACGACCAGCGCGCCGAGGCCGTCGCCGAATGATGCTTCAATCACCAGCGTCGTCTTCAGGTCCCTGCGCAAATCAAGCTGGTCGAGAATGGGCAGCACAATCGATCCGCTCATGCAGGCCATCGCAGCGGAGACCAGCAGGGCGGCCATGCGCGGCATGGCCAGCACATTCATGCAGAAGAGCGCCACGCCGGCCATGGTAAGCGCGTAGCTCAGGATGGCCAGCACTGTTCCGGAAATAAACTGGCGCCACGCGCGCAGATCGAGTTCGAGGCCCGCCGCAAACAGGATCAGGATCAGGGCTAGCGTGCCGACTCCGCGAATCACCTGCGGAAAATGGTCGGCGTTGATCCAGTGCAGCACCGGGCCCAGAATGATTCCCGAGGCCAGCAGCACAACCACGTCCGGCACGCGCGTCCGCCGCGACAGCCGGTTAGCCACATAGGCCAGAACCAGCAGCCCGCCGAGCAGACCGAAAAAATTTGCAAGCGTTAATGTCACAGCAAGATAACCATGCGCGCTTCGGCAAGAGGAAAGAAATACCCGACTCCGACTACGCGGGCCGAAGCGGAAGCATATGGCTGACTATAAGTCATTGAGCGGGCCAGAGTACAACGTGCGCTTTAATGATGATGCTGGTGCGCTGCAACTTCTTCCACCGGCATCACGCAGCCATGCGCCACTGGGCAGCCCACGTGCTCGAATTGAATTGTTGTGTGATGAATATGAAAACTCCTCAGCAGCACGCCGTTGATTTCATCCAGAATCCGCGCGCTCTCCGAGGGTGGAATGTCCGCGATGGTCACATGGCTGGACAGCGCGTGCGTCTGCGCTCCGAGGCTCCAGACGTGGAGGTCATGAACATCCTCCACGCCTTCCACTTCCTGCATCTTCGCGCGAATTTCGCTGAGTGAGAGCCCGCGCGGCGTGCCCTCCAGCAAAATGTTCAGCGTCTCGCGCACAATCGCGATGGAAGACCACAAAATGAGCGCGGCGATGGCAAGCGACAGCGCGGGATCGACCCATCTGCTGCCTGTGAAATAAATGACCGCGCCGCCCACGATGACCGCCGCTGTCGAGAGCGCGTCGCCCAGCATGTGCAGGAACGCGCTGCGCATGTTCAGGTCGTGACTCACGCGCCACAGCATGGCGGCGATGATGCCGTTCATGACCATGCCGATGGCCGCCACCACCATCATGGTGTCCGGGCTGGAATGCACGGGCCGCGCGAAATGGCCAACCGCCGCTATCGCGATCCACGCGCTGATGACGATCAGCCCAATCGCATTCAGAAACGCCGCCAGCACGCCCGCGCGCCGGTAGCCGAATGTTTTGCGCTCGGTGGCCGGAAGGGCCTGGAAATGCACCGCCACAAACGACAACAGCAGGGCCAGCGCGTCCGAGGCGTTGTGTCCGGCTTCTGAGATCAGCGCGAGCGAATTCGCCCGCAGGCCCGCGATCAGCGTTATGGCGACATAGGCCAGCGTAGCCGCGAGGGAAAATTGCAGCACGCGCCGCATTTTCGCCGTTGGAGGTGCATGGGTATGCATATCAATTCAAACCCTGACGCGGCCCGGCTTTAGCTCGGGACCGAGGGCAGCGGGCGTGCCGGTCTGCGCGGCAGGGGGTGAATCGGGACCGAATTTGCCGTGTTCCTCAGCCCGCTCCAGTTCTCCGCCACAACGATGCTGTTTCCCGGCTGCCTGGGGTCATAGCGAACCGAGCATGGAAACGACAGCCGGCAGTCGCGAATGTTCACGTAATCCTTGAGGTGCGTCACGTCTTGCGAGCACTCGTACACCACGCCCGCCAGCTCGTACTGATACAGAATCAGATGCAGACCCTCGGCGTGTTCGTCTTCGCCCGGTTCCACCTCGGACGTGTCAAGGATTGTGCCATCCATGATGCGGCCCACCTTTACCAGATACTGCCGCCGCTGCCGCTCCAGTTCTGCTTCGGTCGGACGCTTGCGCATCCGCATCCACGCCACCACTCCGCCCGCGAACAGACCTGCCGCCGCAAGTGCTCCGAGCACCTGGGGATCACGCAATGAAATTCCGCTCATTTTCTCCGCTTCCGCTTCCCTCTGCTGAATGGATGCGGGGCCGCCCAAAGCGATTCCGTATCCTCAAAAATCCTGATTCTTATTTTCGGCCAGCTTGCCAGAATTTTCCCACAAACCTCGCCTCTGCGGCGTACTCTGTTGTGCAATTCCGGGCCAGATGATTACTATTCCCGGAAACGAACACCGGCGCCGCGGGAATTCCGCGCACGATATACTGAAATCAGCATGTCGATGCGCAATTCTCGCGGCGTTCCCGCCGAATCCACTTCCGCCAAATCCCCGCGTATTCGCTCCACTACCGTGGTCTGCGTGCGCCGCAACGGCAGCGTTGTGATGGCCGCCGACGGACAGGTGACAATGGGCGAAGCGGTCTTCAAGCACACGGCGAAGAAGATCCGCCGTCTTTATCAGGACAAGATTCTGGCCGGGTTCGCCGGGTCCACCGCCGACGCTTTCTCGCTTTTCAGCCGATTTGAAGGCAAGCTGGAGCAGTACGCCGGAAACCTGGGGCGCGCGGCCGTCGAGCTGGCCAAGGACTGGCGCACGGACAAGATGCTGCGCAATCTTGAGGCCCTGCTCATTGTCTCTGATCCGCAGCAGACGTTCCTGCTCAGCGGCTCAGGAGACGTGATTGAGCCGGACGAGGGCATAGCCGCAATTGGCAGCGGAGGCTCCTACGCGCTGGCCGCCGCCCGCGCCCTGCTGCAGAACACCGATCTGTCCGCCCGTGAGATTGCCGAGAAGTCGCTCCGCATCG
>DASTXK010000202.1:0-5756 GCA_035765555.1 Acidobacteriaceae bacterium | reverse complement strand
ACCGGCGGCAAGTCATACACCTCAATCGCCCCATTCCGCAGAATCGCGAACCGCCGACCGTCCGCCGAAAGCGCGAAGTTCTGCCCCGCGCTCAAGACCGGAGAAGCATCTTTCACCAGCACCATGTCGCCTGTTTTTGTGTTGAAGACCCCCACCGGCTGCCCTACCACGTCGTCTTCGCCGAAGGCGTCCATTGTGCCGATATCGCGGTTCATCTCCAGCGATTCATACCCGAAGCGGCTCCCGTCTTCGGCCAGCTTAAAATGCGGCCAAATATATTTCGCCTGCCAGTAATCTCCCCACAGCACCTCGCCATTGTCCAGCGATATCGCCCTCACCTCGTCGCCGTTCCCGCCATGCACGGGACATCCCTGCGACAGCACAACGTGCGCGCTCAACATCACCAGTTGCGGCGCGCACGCCGACTTCACCGTCGCCACCGTCGCCCGCTGATTGCCCAGCAGTTTTTTTACAATCACCCACTCTTTCGCCTTCTTCCCCTCGTCCACGTCAAGAAGGCCGTTTTCCAGCAGCGGCACAGTTCCCGGATTCAGCATCTTGGCCCCGGCCAGCCCTTTCCGCTCGCCGGGCCGCACCAGCACCATCTCCGTCACTTCATGCTGCACGCCCTCCGAGGGGCCAAGCAGCGAAGGCGCCGACCCATTTTCGTCGCCATTCTCTTCCGTCCTCGCGGGCAGGACCCGCTTCACTTCCAGCATCAGCAGCCCGCGCGCCGGAGAAACCTGCACCCCCTGCAACTCCGTTTCAAAATCCAGATACGGCTTCAGCGCGAGGCTGCTGTCAGTGAAAAACAGCGAGTTGCGCACGCGCACCAAAAACTCTCCGTCCCGCAGCGCCCACAGGTAGCGGCCCCGGTCATGCATCCGCCAGTCCGCCTGCCGCAGCACTTTGCCGCTCACAACGTCCAGCACGACGGCGTGAATCAACTGGTCATCATCGTCCGCCGGATCACCCGGAATCCGCGGCAGCAGCTTATTCACATGAAAGGTAAAGAGCAGGTGGTCTTGATCGATGAAGTCCAGCGTCGCAAACGAGAACCGATGGCTCAGATAGCTCGGATTGGGCGGGATGAATCCCATCTGGCCGACGGGAATCGCAAGCACCGGCTTCTCCTCGCCTGGTGCGGTATGGGCCGCTTGCTTTTCTCCCCGCGCGCCTGCCGCCAGAATCGGCAGCAGCGCCAGCGTGAAAGCGAACTCCCACAGCCTGCGTTTGCATAACGGCGCCATCAATACCATTCTCCCCGGCTTGTCCATGGGACTTCAATGGCCCGCGGATTGAGCGCCGCTTCCAAACGCCTCACGAATCCTGATCGTCAGAAGAAACCGCAACGAAGCGGGGTCGCCTACGCGGTCTTTTCCGCGGGGTTCACCAGGTCGCGAAGCTCTTTGCTGGGCTTGAAGTAAGGCACTCGCTTCGCCGGAACTTCCACCTTGGCCCCGGTCTTGGGATTGCGCCCAATTCTCGGTTTCCGCTGGCGAATGCGAAAGCTCCCGAATCCGCGGATCTCGATCTTGTCGCCCGCCCTGAGCGCGCCGATCACCGCGTCAAAGATCGTGTCGACGATCACCTCGCCGTCGCGGCGGGTAAGATCGCCAAGCTGCGTAACTTCCTCAACCAGTTCTGCTTTTGTCATCGCGTGCTCCAGACCCGAGGCTCTCTATTCAGGTTAACCTCTTTTAACGATAGTAGATGCGGGAAATTATCGGCGGGACGGGGGCCGAAAGTCAAAAATCGCCCACCGCCCCTCTTTCCCTGTGTATGGCCGCAAAGCTATGATGGAATTAGTTATCCCCCGAGACAGGCTGCGCGCCGGTGAAAATCGAATACAGCATCGTAATTCCCGCCTATAACGAGCAGGCGCGCATTGGAGCGACGCTCTCCGAGGTTGTTCGCTGCGTCGAAGCGAATGCCTGGCAGGCCGAAGTCCTCGTCGTCGATGACGGCTCAACAGACGCAACCGCCGAAATCGTGAAAGCCGTTACATTCCGCAAGCCCTGCGTCCGGCTTCTCTCCAACGGAGAAAATCGCGGGAAGGGACACAGCGTCCGCAACGGCATGTTGCACGCCGCCGGAGACATCGTCCTCTTCACCGACGCCGATCTTTCCTCTCCCATTCAGGAGGCCACGCGCCTCTTCGACACCATTCACCAGGGTGCGGACGTGGCCATCGGCTCGCGCTGGCTGGCACAGAGCCGCCAGACCATTCGCCAGCCGCTCTACCGCCGCTTCTTTGGCCGCTGCTTCAATCTGGTCACGCGCGCAATCATGCGGCTGCCCTTCGCAGACACCCAATGCGGGTTCAAGGCCTTCACCCGCCCTGCCGCCCAGACCATCTTCCAGCTTCAGCGCATCGAGCGCTGGGGCTTCGACCCGGAAATCCTCTTCATCGCCATCAAGCGCGGATACACCATCCGCGAAGTGCCCGTAAGCTGGGGACACGATGAGCGATCCCGCATCAGCTATCTTCGCGACGGACTGCAAATGCTGAAAGAACTGCTCCTCATCCGCTGGAACGCCCTCATCGGCACCTACGGCAAAGTCGTAAGCGAATACGTCCCCTCCATTCCCGCGGCAAAATAAAAGAGCGCCCGCATAGGGCGCTCCTCTTTCCAGGCCTCCTTCTCAGAGGAGGCCCTCACGAGGCCAGTGGCTGCCTCATATCCTGCAACGTTTCCCGCATACGCAGACCGGGTTTCAAAACTGTTCGCACGCCCTGACGGGTCTTCTCAAGGCGCATCGTTTGGGAACAAACGCCGCATAGCCAGAAATGCTCCATGCGGTGTACCGGTGCGTCACTGTCACTCTCCGCGTCGAAGACAAAGATCCGGCCTTCGCGCAGATAGTGAAGCGGTTTCGCGCATTTCGGGTTCGCGCAGTTATTTACCATTGGGGTTTCTCCAGACAGGCGCAAACTTTCACGTCTTTTTATTGACTAAAAGCTCTGGCGGCGTCACACCTCACGCCGTCGAACAACACTCCATTCCTTGCTATTTACTCTATGGTTGTACGATGCCCCCGCCGCTCCCGAAGGTTTTCTTTTTTCGCCCATCTTTTCCACTCAACACCCAAATGCAACAGAGATTGTGCGAAAATGTCCAGTTCCATCCTGAACAATGTCCATCCTTCGCTCCGCCTTCCTCGCGCTCTCGCATAACAGGCCGCTCCGCCGCTTCTCTGAGCGCTCCGCCCTGGGCCGCCGCCTCTCCTCGCGCTTCGTCGCCGGAATGGAAATAGAGGACGCGCTCCGCGCCGCTCAGTCTCTTCAGAACCAGGGCATGTACTCTACGCTGGATTCGCTCGGAGAAAACGTCTCCACACCCGATCAGGCCCGCCGCTCGGCGGAGATTTACCATCGCCTGCTCGACGCCGCCTCTGCCCGCAAACTTAACGCCAACATCAGCGTCAAGCTCACCCAGATGGGCATGGATCTCAGTCCTGACCTCGCCGCCGAAATCGTCTCCGGCCTCGTCGATCACGCTGTTGCTACAAACAACTTTGTCCGGATCGATATGGAAGGCAGCCCTTACACGCAGGCCACCATTGACCTTACCCGGGCGCTTCACGCCAAGCCCGCCAATCGCGGCCACGTCGGCGTCGTCATTCAGGCATATCTCTATCGCAGCGCCGAGGACATTGCCGCGCTCACGTCTGAAGGCATCCGCATCCGGCTCTGCAAAGGCGCTTATCAGGAGCCGCCCAACCTGGCCTACCCACAAAAATCAGACGTGGACGCAAACTACATCCGGCTCGCCGAAAAGCTGCTCGCCAGCGGCATCTATCACGGCATCGCCACCCACGACCCCAACATGATCGCTGCCGCCAGGCGCTTCGTCCGCGAGAAATCCATCGAAAAGAGCAGCTTCGAGTTCCAGATGCTCTACGGAATCCGCCGCGACCTCCAGAGGCAGCTCGTCGCCGAGGGGTACAACGTCCGCATCTACACCCCATTTGGATCGGAGTGGTATCCCTACTTCATGCGCCGTCTCGCTGAGCGCCCCGCCAACGTCCTCTTCCTCGCCCGTAACCTGTTTAAGTAGCAGTGAAATACGCTCCTGCCAGCCATAAATGTGCTTTTTATCCTAAAACGAACATTGTCTGATATTCTTTTATGGGCTAAATGAAGATACTGGCGATTGATCTGGGTGGAACTCATGCGACCTGCGCGCTGGTCGGAGGCCGGCGGATTCTTGCGCGCGAGACCATCCAACTTCCCGAATCCGAGTCCTTCGCCAACACCCTGGCCGCCCTCACCGAACCTCTCACCCGGCTACAGTCTTCCGCCCGCGCCGACGCCATCGGCTTCGGATTTTGCGGCCTCGTCGATTCCCGGCACACCCGCATTGCCGACACCAACGGTAAGTACACCGACGCCGTTTCCATCGACCTCTCGCAGTGGGCGAAGGAAAAATTCGGCCTGCCGCTGCGCGTCGATAACGACGCCCGCCTCGCGCTGCTTGGCGAACAGCACGCCGGAGCCGCTCAAGGCGAGACCGATGTCTTCATGTTCACGCTCGGCACCGGAATCGGCGGCGTCGCCATGATGAACGGCCATCTGCTTCGCGGCAAGCACGATCAGGCCGGCGTCCTCGGCGGACACATTCCCGTCAACCTCAGCAACCGCCGCTGCACCTGCGGAGGATTGGGCTGCGCCGAAGCGGAAGCTTCCGGCTGGGCGCTGCCGGGCGTGGCGAAAGACTGGCCAGGCTTCGCCGCGAGCGCTCTGGCCCAGCGCAAGATCAACTTTGAAAATCTCTTTGCCTGCGCCGACTCTGGCGACCAGGTTTCGCGCGAGCTTGTGGACCATTGCCTCCGCGTCTGGGGAGCGGCGGCGGTGGCGGCCATCCACTCCTTCGATCCCGAGCTGCTGGTCTACGGCGGTGGCGTCATGAAGAGCGCCGATGCCATCCTTCCCTACATCCAGAATTACGTCCGCGAGAATGCCTGGACTCCGTGGGGCACAGTGCGCGTCCGCGCCGCGCAACTTGGCAATGATGCGGCCCTACTCGGCGTCGTCCCCCTCTTTGAACAGGAGTCTCCCCTTGTCCGTTAGCTACGATAGGTTCCCCTTCATCCCGTCCGGCCCACGCGAGGAGTGCCTCGAAGGCTGGCCCGCCATCACGCAGGCGATTCGCGCACGCGCCGGGCAAAATTCCGTAATGGTCATCGAATGCTACCCCGGAGTTTTTCTCGACGAGGTATGCCACGAAATCTCCTCCGCGTTCCCCAAAGCAAGGCTTATCCGCACCGCCGACCTCTTCCGCCCCGCTGCCGAAATCGACCAGATGCTGGAGCGCTGGCTGGGCGACGACCCGGTCTTCGGCATGATGAATCAGGTTGAGATCGAGGACTTCTTCCATCCCAGCCTGCTCGCAACTGCCCGCGCGCGCTGCGGTATCCCCAACCAGCCAACCATTGTGATCGGCACCGGCGCCTCGCTCGTGTGCCCCGGACCGGATCTGCTCGTCTACGCCGACATGGCGCGTTGGGAAATCCAGATGCGGCAGCGAGCCAACGAGATCGCCAACCTCGGGACAGACAATTTCGAGGAACGCCCCTCGCTCAAATACAAACGAGCGTTCTTCGTCGACTGGCGCGCCGCGGACCGCCTCAAGCAGCGGCTTCTCGACAAAATCGACCTGCTGCTCGACACCAACACCCCCGGCGAGCCAAAGGCCATCTCCGGAGATGTCTTCCGGCGCAGCCTCGCCGCCATCGTCACGCGCCCCTTCCGC
>DASTXK010000201.1:0-16889 GCA_035765555.1 Acidobacteriaceae bacterium | reverse complement strand
CAGGTTGATCTCGCCCGAGTGCAGCCGCATCAGCAGCCGCTCCATGTCCCCGCGCCCGCGCACCGTGTCGCGGTCCATGCGGCCAATGCGGGCGTTCGGAAAAATCTCCTGCAACCGCTCCTCGCCCTGCTGCGAGCCAGCGCCCAGAAAATACAGGTGCTCGCTGTCGCACTCCGGACACCGCTTCGGCACCCCCCGCTTGTAGCCGCAATAATGGCACTCCAGCCGCTGCCCCGCGTGCGCGCGGTCATCCGATCCCGGAACGGGCTTGTGGTAGGTCAGCGAAATCGCGCAGTTCTCGCATTGCAGCTTTGCGCCGCACGCCCGGCACATCACCACGAACGAATAGCCGCGCCGGTTCAGCAGAATAATCGCCTGCTCGCCGCGCGCCAGCGTGGCCTCGGTTTGCTCAATGAGCGCGCGCGAAAACAGATGCTCCTGCCCCGTCTCCTGAAATTCGCGCCGCATGTCGATCAACTCCACCTGCGGCAGCGGACGATGGTTCACCCGCTCGTGCATTTCGATGCGCGCGTACCTGCCCTGCTGCGCGTTGTGCCACGTCTCCAGCGACGGCGTGGCCGACCCCAGCACAATGGTAGCGTTGGCCAGCTTCGCCCGCATCACCGCCGTGTCGCGCGCATGGTAGCGTGGCGTCGACTCCTGCTTATAGCTGGAATCATGCTCCTCATCCACAATCATCAGGCCGATATTTTCCAGCGGCGCGAAAATCGCCGACCTCGTGCCCACCACTACCCGCGCCTCTCCGCGCCGGATGCGGTGCCACTGCTCGGCCCGCTCCTCCGGAGTCAGCGCCGAGTGCAGCAGCGCCACTTCGCTGCCGAACGTGTGATGAAGCTGCGCCGCCATCGCCGGCGTCAGCCCGATCTCCGGAACCAGCAGCATCGTTGATTTGCCCAGCTTGAGCACGCGCTGCATCGCCGCCAGATACACCGCCGTCTTGCCCGACCCCGTAACTCCGTGCAGCAGATGCGGCTTGAATTCGCCCGTCTCCACCGCCGCCGAAATTGTGTCCAAGGCCGCCTGCTGCGCGGCATTCAGCGTATGCGTCTGGTGCCGAAGCGCAGCGAGATGCGTCAGGTGAAAATCCGCCGGGCGCTCCTCAATCCGCACCAGTTCCCTCTTTACCAGCGTCGCCAATGTCGATTGCGGAACGGACAGCCGCCGCAACTCCAGCACCGGCATCTCATTGCCTGCTCCCGCAAGCGCGGCCAGAATCGCCTGCTGGTTTGCATTCAGCTTGGGCAGCCGCACGCCTTCCACCAGCACGGCATATCGCACCATCCTGCTCGCGTCGCGAGGCGCGGCGGCCGTTTCGCGCGCAATCCACTTTTTGCGAAGCATTCCCGTAAGCAGCTCCCGCGTCGCTCCCGTTGCCGAGCGCAGCGGGGCGAGCCGCGCGGCATCTCCGCTTTCGAGATAATTCAGGATCTTGTATTCGGTGTCCTGCTCTTCCGGAGAGCGCCGCGACCGCCGCGACGAACCTACCTCAGCGCCGCGCACCAGCGCCACGCGGCCCAGGCCAGTGATGCGAAACAGCACCTGTCTCCGCACTTCGCTCATCAGCGGAAGCATGGCCCGCAGCACCTCGCCAATCGGCGCGATGTAGTAGCGCGCGATCCATTCGGCCAGCTCAATGAGCTGCGGAGACAGAATCGCTTCTTCATCCAGAATGGTCAGCAGCGGTTTGGCCTCGACCGGAGGAGGCTCGTCGTGAACGCGAAGCACCACGCCCGCCAGCTTCTCATTCCGAAAAGGCACCAGCACGCGCGCGCCCGCGACCGGAGCCGCGCCATTCACCGCGTAGGTAAAGGCGCGGTCCAGCGGGACCGGCAAAGCAACATCGCAAAAGGCGGGCACAGTAAATAAAGGGTACAGCGTTCGGCGATCAGCGTTCAGGCTTGGCGGGTTTCAGCCCAAGTTCCTTCATCGCGATTTGCAGGTCCTTCCACGCCTCGCCCTTTTGGCGCGGATCGCGCAGCAGGTAGGCGGGATGGTAGGTTATGATGAGCTTCGCGCCGCGCACGCTGTGAATGCGCCCGCGCAGGCTGGCCAGCGACGACTTGCCGCCCAGCAGATAGGTCGCTGCCGTCGATCCCAGCGCCACGATCACCTCGGGCTTAATCACATCAATCTGTCGCCACAGAAAAGGCATGCAGGTATTCGCTTCCGCAGGCTCGGGCGTGCGGTTCCCCGGAGGACGGCACTTCACCACATTCGCAATGTAGACATCCCCGCGCTTCAGGCCCATCGCCGCAATCATGTTGTTCAGCAGTTGACCGGCGCGGCCTACAAACGGAAGCCCCTGCGCATCCTCATCGGCCCCCGGCCCTTCGCCCACGAACATCAGCCGCGCATTCGGGTCTCCATCGCCAAAAACAATGGTGTGGCGGCCCTGCGTGGCCAGTGGACAGCGGTTGCAATCCACCAGTTCCGCGCGGATCGCCTCCAACGCTGCGGTTTTTTGTTCGGGTGAAATCACCGATGAGGCAATAGGAATTTCGGGCGCGGCAATAAACGTCTTGCGAGGAGAAATATCGGGCTCCGTTTGGGAAGGAGTTAGTTCGGCGGATTCAAACAACTGCGGCTCGGGCTCGCAGCGGCGATAGAAGCTGTACACACCCAGGTCGCGGTAATACCGCACCCGCTCGCGCAGTGCGGAATCTATTTCAGCGCCGAGCGAACTCATCCCTCAAATACCCTGTCTGTTTCCGTAACAACCTTATGATGATGTCGCCTCAGCGCGAGTATCTCATCAAAAATGCGGTCGGCCAGATCCCGCTTCCGCATCTCTGGAAAATCATGCGCCTTGTCCCGCGTTAAAAACGTCACAGCGTTGCGGTCGGAATCAAACCCCACGCCCTCGCGCGAAACATCGTTCAGCACAATGGCGTCCGCCCCCTTGCGCAGCAGCTTGTCCCGCCCATGCGCCACGGCATTTTCCGTCTCGGCGGCAAAGCCCACAATCAACTGCCCGGCGCGGCGGCGCGACACAACCTCCGCCAGAATGTCCTCCGTCGGCTCAAGCTGAATCGAAAGCGGCCCTGTGCGCTTCATCTTCTGCTCCGAGGCCGCAACCGGACGATAATCCGCCACAGCGGCTGCCTTAATCACAATGCTCGCATCATCGATATGCCCGAGCACCGCATGGCGCATCTCCGCCGTGGTTATCACCGGAACCACTTCGCACCGAGCGGGCGCGCGCAGGGCCGTGGGCGCAGTTATCAGAATTACCTTTGCCCCGCGCCTCTCGGCGGCCTCCGCCAGCGCGTAACCCATCTTTCCGCTGGAGCGGTTGCCCAAAAACCGCACCGGATCGAGCGCCTCGCGCGTGCCTCCAGCGGTAATCAGCACCGTTTCGCCGCTCAGATCGTTGCGATGATTCAGCGACGCCAGAACGGCTTCCACAATTGCGGCAGTCTCCGCCAACCGGCCTTCGCCTGTCATTCCGCAGGCAAGGTATCCGCTGCCCGGCGGCACAATCCGAACATTACGCCCGGCGAGCGTTTCCACATTCGCCTGCGTGGCTGCGTGCTGCCACATATTCACATTCATTGAAGGGGCCACAATGACCGGAGCGGTCGTGGCCAGATACAGCGTGCACAGAAAATCGTCCGCAATGCCGTGCGCGAATTTCGCCAGCGTCGACGCCGTCGCGGGAGCGACCACCAGCGCATCCGTGCTATGCGCGGCGTCGATGTGCTCGATGGCTGAAGCGAGATTTGCCTCCGGCTCCGCGTCGCTTTCCGCCCAGAGGCTGGAAATGACTTTGTGCCCGGTGAGCGCGGCGAAGGTGAGCGGCTGGACAAACTGCTTCGCCGCCTCCGTCATCACTACGTGGACATCGAGCGCGTGCTGCTGCAGCGCGCGAACCAGCTCCGCCGCCTTATAAGCGGCGATTCCGCCGGAGACTCCGACCGTGACCTTCATGCAGACACTCCGGATGCGATCTTCATAGCTCTATTTTACGGGAACCGAAACCGCATCCGGAGCCGACTGCTGCCGGTCTTAGAAAATGGCGAACCTGGGAACTTCCGGCGACGCGACCTCCGGCTTCAGTACAGGGGTTTCTCCCTTGACGTAACCGACTTTCCCGGCGGCGATTTCGTCCTGAGCGACTTTGCATGGCTTGCCCGAACGCGAGGCGACCAGCGCCGGCGAACCGTTTTGAAGCTGGCGCGCGCGACGCGCGGCCACCATCACATATCTGAAATTGCTGTCGAACTCCCGTTCAACACTCATGGCCTTCTCCTAAAGCAACATCGCTCCCCGCCTACCTTGGGGCGGTTTCGGGGTTGATGACTCCGAAAGCCTGAAGCACGGGTTGAATCCGGTCTTCAGAATTTCGCTGGCGGCATTGTTCCGCCATTTTCAGCAGCTCCTCGTCTTCCGGGCTTGCCGGACCGCCCGAACGGGTGATTCGCTCCGAAGCCACGATGGCTGCCATTTCCTCGACCGCGCGGTCAAGAATGTCGTTGACGAGAATATAGCCATATTCGCGGTAATTCTCAATCTCCTGTCTCGCTTTTGCCAACCTCCGCGAGATAACTTCTTCCTGCACAGAGCCTTCCGCGCGGCTGCGGTTCCTAAGCCGGGTCGCCAAAACCTCCGGCGAGGGCGGCATCAGAAAAATCGTCACCGCGTCCGGCACTTTTGCGCGGACCTGCGCCGCGCCCTGTACATCGATATCCAGCAACAGGTCTTTCCCCTTGCTGAATGCTTCCGTGAGCGAGCAGCGCGCCGTCCCATACCAGTTCCCAAAAACATCCGCGTGCTCCAGAAACTCGTCCGCGTCCAACATCCGCTGAAACTCCTCGCGGGAAATAAAGTGATACTCGCGCGACTCCTGCTCCGATCCGCGCAGCCCCCTCGTCGTCCACGATACGGAAAACTCAAGGTTCTCAACCAGCGAGCGAAGCTGGTTCACAATGGTCGATTTGCCCGAACCCGACGGCGCCGAAATAATAAACAGGATGCCGGCCAACTTTCGATCTTCTCCTTTAAAACAACTCTGATTGTTTTTCTTTACTCCAGGTTCTGCACCTGCTCGCGTATCTTTTCAATTTCCGATTTCATGTTCAGCCCAAGCTCGGTGATCCGCTGCCCGCTTCCGGCAATGCCGCCCGTCTTGGACAGCAGCGTGTTCGCCTCGCGGTTCATCTCCTGCATCAGAAAATCCAGCTTCTTGCCAATTTCGCCGCCGCCTTCCAGCATGGTCCGGAAGTGGTCAATGTGCGCGCGCAGTCTCGCGGCCTCCTCCTCCACATCGCTGCGCTCGGCCAGCAGCGCGGCCTCCTGCAACACGCGATCGCGATCAAAGCTGTCGCCAAGCATCGCGGATATGCGCTGGCTGATGCGCTCGAAATACGCCTGCTGCACACCCTCGCGCAATTCCGCTGCTTCATCCACCAGCTTGCGCAGCCGGTCCAACGTCGCGTTTAGTTCCTTCGCCAGCAGCGCACCTTCGTGTTCGCGCATCTGGTTCAGCGAATCAATCAGGGGACCAATCTCGCGCAGCGCGGCTGCCTCAATCGCCTGCGCCTCTTCTTCAGACCCGCGATCGGCTGACCTGCCGTTTCCGCCAAAGACTCCAGGCATGGAAAGAATCACATTCAGGTCGGGCTGGCTGGTCAGCCCGTGCAGGGCGGCCGCTGAGCGGAAAGCGGCGAGATACGCCGCAACCAGTTCGGCATCGTAGCCAGCCTCGCTCTTTGCGCCGCGGTCCACGTTCAGCGTCACCTCAATGTGCCCCCGCACCAGCCGCTCTTTCAGCAGCCGCCGCAACTGCATCTCCAGCGCATCCATTCCCGCCGGAAGCCGCAAATGCGGATCAAGGAAGCGATGGTTCACGCTCTTCAGGCTCAGGGTAAGGCCAAGCGCGTCAGAGATGCGCGCCGACGCGCGCGCAAACCCCGTCATGGAGCGCACCGCGCCCCGCTTCTCCGTCTTCATGCGTTCACCTCTCCCGAAACCGCTGACTCGCGCAGGTCATATTCCGTCGCATCCATAAACTGCAATCTGTAGAGCTTCTGGTAGGTCGGCGAAATCCGCAGCAGCTCCTCGTGCGGCCCAATCGCGGTAATGCGCCCATCTTCCAGCACCGCGATGCGCGTCGCGCGCCGCACCGTGGAGAGCCGATGCGCGATGACCACAACCGTCCGGCCAACCATCAGGTTGCTCAACGCCGCCTGCACCAGCGCCTCGCTTTCCGAGTCAAGCGCCGAAGTCGCTTCGTCCAGAATCAGCACTGGAGAGTTCTTCAAAATGGCGCGCGCAATCGCCAGCCGTTGCCGCTCGCCTCCGGAAAGGCGGAAGCCCTTCTCGCCGATGATCGTGTCATAGCTTTCCGGCATTCTTTCAATGAAGTCGTGCGCCAGAGCAGCCTTAGCAGCCTCCATCACCCGCGCAATCGCGACATCCGGCTGACCATACGCAATGTTGTTCCGCACCGTATCGTTGAACAGGATTGTCTCCTGCGTAACCTTGCCAATCTGCTCGCGCAGGGACTTCAGACTCACGTCTCGAACGTCATGGCCATCAATCAGCACCCGCCCCGACGTGACATCAAAAAATCGCGGGATCAGATTCACCAGCGTCGACTTCCCCGCCCCGCTCGGCCCCACCAGCGCAATCACTTCGCCGCGACGAATCTCCAGATTGATCTTGTGCAGAATTTCCTTCTCGCCCTCGCCCGTGCTGTAGGCAAAGTTCACGTCCTCCAGCCGAACGCTGTCGCGAAATCCCTTGAGCGCGTGCGGATGCTTCTTCTCCAGAATCGGCTCATGGTCGTCCATGAAGTCGAAAATCGCCGACGACGCGCCCACCGCCTGCTGAAAGCTGTTGTAGTAGGTCGCAAACTTCCGCACCGGATCGTACAGCTTGAACAGCGCCACGATGAACGTGAAGAAAATGCCGGTGGTCATGGCATGGCTGCTGATTGCGTTGCGTCCCACCAGCAGCAGTCCCGCAATCGCGACGGCGCCAATTAAATCCATCAGCGGAGAGCTGATCGCCTGCGCGCGCACCGTGCTCAAATTCGCCCGGAACAGCCGCCCCGCCGCTTGACGGAAGCGCCTCGCCTCCCAGAACTCCATATTGAAGGCTTTGACGATGGGATTCCCGGTAATCGTTTCGTGCAGAATGTTCTGGATTTCCGCCAGCTTGTCCTGCCCTGTTCGCGTCGTGGTCCGCACGCCGCGCCCAATACGCCGCATCGAACTCACAACAACCGGAATAAAGATCAGCAGCACCCACGCCAGCTTGCCGCCCAGCGCGATCACCACCGCCGTCATAAAAATCAGCGTGAAGACCTGCTGCAAAAAATCCGACAGTACCGACGCCATCGCGTACTGCACGCGCTCAATGTCGTTGATGAGCGCCGAGAGCAGCGTGCCCGTGGCGTGCTTTTGAAAGAACGAAACCGACCGCCCCAGCATCGACTCGTACAGGTCGTTGCGCAGGTCGGTAATCATTCCGAACCCCGCGTAGTTCGCCAGGTACGTCCCCGCGTAGTCGCAGATGCCCTTCAGCAGCGTGGACACAATAAAGAGAAACGCGACCACCGTCCAGTCGTTGTGGAAATGCGACGGAGCGAGCTTGTCCAGATTGATGTTGTAATGAGCGCCCAGCCGCGAAACCAGATCGAGCGGCCGGTGGCCTCCCGGATGCAGCACGTTATCGAAGATCGGAGTAATCAGCAGAATGCGGAACGCATCGAACAGCCCCACTCCGGCGGCCAGCAAAACCGCGGCCAGCGCCTGCCACCAGTAGCGCACGGCATAGTGCAGCAAGCGGCCCACTCGCCTCATTCGCAGTCCTGCCTTCGACAGCAACGAGGCACAGAAGATCGCCGGTTTTGCGGGGCCATCCTGCTATTTTAAGGCATTTCTGAAAGGGAAAAGCGTTTATTGCGGCGCGTCGCGGTGCGACGTCTTCGTTTGAAAGCCCTTCTCCGCGAGCCGCCGCCGCATCTCCTCGGCAATCATCACCGAACGATGCTGGCCGCCGGTGCAGCCAAACGCCAGCGTCAAATAGCTCTTGCCTTCGCGAATGTAATGCGGCAGCAGGAACAGCAGCAGCTCCGTCACACGGTCCAGAAATTCCTTCGTCTGCGGAAACTGGTTCAGGTAGGCGACCACTTTCTTGTCCCGCCCCGTCAGCTTGCGAAACTCCGGCACAAAATGCGGATTCGGCAGAAACCGCACGTCGAAAACCAGGTCGGCCTCGAGCGGAACGCCATGCTTATATCCAAAACTGATCGACGAAATCAGCAGGCTCTTCCCCGCCGAGTCGCGCCGAAACTCATTCTGGATATACGCCCGCAGCTCATGCACATTGAAGTTCGTCGTATCAATCCGCACGTCCGCCACCTTGCGGACCGGCTCAAACAGCCGCTGCTCGGCCTCGATGGCCTTGCTCACCATCTCGCCCTGCCCCAGCGGATGCGGCCGCCGCGTCTCGGAAAACCTCCGCAGCAGCGCGGCCTTCGACGCCTCCAGATAAACCACCCTCACCGACAGCTTCCGGCGAAGCTCCTTCAGAATGGCCGGGAACCGCTCCAGCCCCCGTCCTTCGCGCGCGTCCACCACCAGCGCGGCCCGCGTAATCTCCACCGACTGCGAAACCAGATCGGCAAAGCTCGGCAGCAACTCAACCGGCAGGTTATCCACCGCGTAGTAGCCCATGTCCTCAAAGGCCTTCAGCGCGGAAAGCTTTCCCGACCCGGCCAGCCCGGTCAGAATCACCAATTCGCGCTGCCCATCGGGATGGGAATGCGCCGGGACCGCCGCCGGTTCCGAAGCCGCTCCCGCAATCTTTCGGCTGCTCTGTTTATCTGTTTTCCCGCGTTTTCCGTTCTGCGACGGGCGTGCCATGCGCCCATCCTAGCAGGATGCGGGCCCGCTGCGGCAAAACTTCACGCAGCCCGGCTTTGCTCAAGCCTCTTGGCTTTCGGTTTCCTGCGGCTCGCCTCCCACAAATCGCGCTGCGTTTGCAAGGCCAGCCACATCTGCGGATCGGTGCTGAACGTCTGCGAAAGGCGCAGGGCCATTTCGGCAGAAATTCCCGCGTGGCCGTTCAGAACTCTCGAAAGGGCCGTGCGGGTCACGCCCAGATGCTCGGCTACTTCCTTCACGGTATAGCCGGACATATAGGCCGCCAGAATGCGGCCTGGGTGCGAGGGATTGTGCATCATCGCCATAGTATTTTCCTAGTGATAATCTCTGTAATCCACGAGAATTGCGTCCTCGCCATCAAAGGCGAATGTAAGTCTCCAGTTCTGGTTCACCCAAATCGCATACTGCCCCGCCTCGTTGCCCCTGAGCGGATGCCATCCCCAGGTAGGAACATTCATCTGTTCCGGAGACTTTGCCACATTAAGCAGCGTGAGCTGATCCGCTAGGATTTTGGCGTGTTTCGGCTGGATTCCAGCTTTCGACCCCGTCAGGAAGAACTTTTCCAGCCCGGCGTGCCTGAAAGATCGGATCACATGTGTAGCGTAACGCTACGCTACATTCATGTCAAGCTGCCCTTACGGCGCTTCAATCAACTCCATCTTGCCGTCGCGCTTGCGATGCAGCACCTTCACGCCGCCCTCGTTGTCGCGGAAGACAAACACATCGCGGTCGCGGAACTTGGCTTCCTTTACCGCCTCTTCCAGCGTCATGGGGCGCAGCGCGACGGAGTCGGTGGAGCGCGTAAGGTGCGGCTCGTGCACGGGAGTCGAAGCTGGAAAACTGTGGACCGTGACCGGAATAATTTCTTTTCCGCGCCCGTTCCCGTTCTTCGGGGCCGCCGGCGCTTCCTCATCCGCAGCCGCAACCTTGGCCGGTTTCCTCGGGCGCAAAAGCTGAGGCTCCGCCGTGACCTTTTCTTCCTTCGGCTGCCGCTTTTTCGCCTGGATTTTTTTCCTTGCCCGAATGGCCTGCGTTTCGGCCTTTATCAGCGCCTCGCGCAGCGAGCTTTCCATATTCGGCGACTCGGCCACGCCCACAATTTTCGTCAACCGGGTCCTGACCGTGACTTCCGCCGTCTGCCGGTACTTGGTCGCGCTCAGAATCACATGAGCGCTCGTCACCTTGCCCAGAATCTTCGCAATCCGCTCAATGCCCGCGTCCGCCTGTGCCCGCAGCGCCTTTGTAATGGTGACTTGCCTGCCCGTGTACTCGATCTGCATCGTACGGTCCCCTTTCAGTGAATGAAACGGTTCGTGCCGGGAACACAGATTCTATCCCTTCCCGGCCTGTTGATGCGTGCGGTGCCTCCCTATTTTCGGATTCGACGCTGGTGGGTGCTTGGGATGTGCATATCTTCGCGGTACTTGGCCACGGTGCGCCGCGTCACTTCTATCCCCTGCCCTTGCAGCAGGGTGGCGATCTGGTCATCGGTCAGCGGCTTGCTCGGGTCTTCTTCCTCAATCAGCTTCTTCACCTTCCGCTTCAGCAGCATCAGCGGAGTCCCCGACCCCTCCGGCCCGTTCACCCCTTCGGAGAAGAAGAAGCGCAGCTCATAAACGCCCTGCGCCGTATGCACATATTTATTGGAGACGGCCCGGCTCACCGTCGAAGGATGCACGCCGATCTCCTCGGCAACTTCCTTAATCATCATGGGACGCAGCGCGTCCACGCCTTTTTCCAGAAAATCCTGCTGCCGCCGCACAATCGCCTCGCAGGTCCGCAGGATTGTGTTCTTCCGCTGCTCGATGTTCCGCATCAGTTGCAGCGCGGAGCGGTAGCGCTCCTTCACATAGTCCTTGACCTCTTTCTCGGCTCCCGGCTGCGTTAGCATCCGGCGATATCCCTGGTTCAGCCGCAGCGAGGGCAAATCGTCCTCGTTCATCACCACAACGTACTCATCTCCGCGTTTGACGAAAGCCACATCCGGTTCGATCAACCTCGCGTCCGAACGGTTGTATCGCTGCCCCGGCCGCGGGTCCAGCGTGCGGATAAAGTCGATCGCGTGCTGCGCCCCCTCCACCGTCTTGCCCAGGACCTTCGCCAATTCCCTCGGATCGCGCTTTTGCAGCAGCGTCAGATGCTTGTCGATGGTGCATGTCGCCATCTCGAATATCTCGGCTTTGGAGCAGGCGCCGTTTCCCGTTTCCGCCGCCGCGTCTTCGCCGTTTCGCTCCGGCAACTCCGCCTCGCCGTCCTGCTCTTCCTCGTGCTCACGCGCAAAGATCAGGTCAAACTCTTTCCTCTGCGCCTCCACCTGCGCCAGCAGGCACTCGCGCAGGTCGCGCGTGGCTATGCCGATAGGGTCAAGCTGCCGCACCACCGCAAGCGCCGCGTCCAGATGCGCCCTGGCCCGCTGCAGCATCTCCGGAGACACCTGTGACGCCGCCGCATGGCCGTTCTTCTTCGCGGCCTCCTCCGGCGCTTCCGGATCAAGCTGCGCCTGCAGGTAGCCTTCCAGCAGTTCCTCGTCGGTCGCGCTCAGGTATCCGTCTTCATTCAGGTTGCCGATAATGTATTCCGCCGCCTCCCGCACCGCCGGCGACAGGCTCATCGACCCAATCTGCCAGATCAGGTGATCGGTCAGCGTGCCCGGCTGCGAAAGATAATTCTCCAGCGACGGCGTTTCGGTTAACTCAAAATTCGAGGGCGAGCGGAACCCCGGGTCGAGGTAATCCTGAAAATACGAGCCGAAGTCGATCTCATCAAACGGATCGGTCTTCTTCTCCTCTTCGCCCGAGCCGTCCCGCATCTCCGTCGCGCGGTCGTGCTCAATTTCCTTCCCGGCCACCTCATCGAGCAGCGGAACATTCTCGTCCACTTCTTCCAGCACCGGGTTCTCGGTGATCTCGGCTTCGATCATCTCCTTCAACTCGAGCTTGTTCAGCGCCAGCACGCTGACCATCTGCATCAATCCTGGGGTCAGGATCTGCCGCTGGGCGACTTTTAAGCTCAATCGTGGTTGAAGAAGACTCATTGACTACCTGTCGTAACGAAAATCCAATTTGGTATTGCTCAGTCTACATCCCGCCGGAGGGAGACATCCCGGCTGAAATTAGGCCAGCGAGAAGCTTTCGCCGAGATAAAGCCGCCGCACTTCGGGGTCGCCTGCCAGCCGCTCCGGCGTGCCCGCCGCGAAGATGCGGCCCTCGTTGATGATGTAGGCCCGGTCCGTGACCGAAAGCGTCTCGCGTACATTATGGTCCGTAATCAATATGCCGATCCCGCCGGCTTTAAGCTCGGCGATGATTTCCTGCAAATCGAGGACCGCAATGGGATCAATTCCCGAAAAGGGCTCATCCAGCAAAATAAACGACGGCTGAATGCAGAGGCAGCGCGCTATCTCAACCCGCCGCCGCTCCCCGCCGGAGAGAGCATACCCCAGGGTCCGTCGCACGTTCCCCAGATTAAGCTGCTCTATCAGCCGTTCCGTCCGGGAGCGACGCGCCTCCCGTGACAGGCTTTGAACCTCAAGCACCGCCAGTATATTCTCTTCCACCGTCAGCTTGCGAAAAACTGACGGCTCCTGCGGTAGATAACTGATTCCATATTGCCGCGCCCGCAGATACATCGGCACGCGGGTAATGTCCTCGCCGTCGGCCAGAATATTGCCGGAGTCCGGCGCGACCAGGCCCACAATCATGTAGAAGCTGGTGGTTTTGCCCGCGCCATTTGGCCCCAGCAGCCCTACCACCTCGCCGCGGTTGACCTCAATGCTGACTCCGCGGACTACCTGGCGTCCCTTGTAGGACTTGCCGATCTGATCAGTCGAAAGCTTTTGCATCTAGCGCGTATCATTTGGAGCGCGCGTCTCGGTGACGGCCCTCGACTGTCCTCCACTCACCTCGACGCTATCATTCTGACTATTGAAAATCAATGTAGTTCCACTGGTTGTTCCCTTCGCCTCATCCACAATGCGCGGAGGCTCTCCCGGCGCGCCCGTCAGCACATATTTTCCGTCCTGCGCTGTGTAGACCAGCTTCTCTCCCATGCCCTTCCTCCCCGGCTGCGTCACCTCCACGTGTCCCGTGGCCACAATGCGCTCCAGCGGCCCCTGATCTTTGGGTGGCCCACTCAAGCTGCTTTTGCTTGAGTGGGGAGGCGATCCTCCATCTCCCTTCTTCGCCGCCGCCGTCAGATACACCTTGGCCTCGTCCGCCCGGATCACCCCCGCCGCATCCCGCGCCGTAACGCCTCCGCGAAAATCGCCCCGGCGGTCCTTGTCTGAATAATCCAGCGTCCGGCTGCTGATGCGCGCGACCGTCTGCTGCCCGCTTTTGCCCATCGTTGACGTCAGGTTCGCATGGACCACCGCTCCCGTTGCGCCCGGCCCTCCATGCGCCTTCAGCGTCGCGGGGTCCCGCGTCAGCTCCAGCACGGGAGCAGAAATCGAATCCCCACCCTGCCACATGCGCGCGTCCGTGCCGCCGCTTCCAAAAAACGTGCTCGCGTTCGTCGCGTGTTTCACAAATGCGTGGTCCGCCGTGATATGCACCGGCCCCTCGCCGCCCAGAGTCGGCGCGCTCTTCGCCTTTTCCGTATACGTGGCCTTCACTGTTCCAGCCGCGCTCGCATCGCCCGTGTCGCGGCCATAATCAATGCGGCCCGCCGCCATCTGCAACTGCCCGTTCTCCAGACGCGGACTGCCCGTCAAGTGGAGTATCTGATCTGAAGACTGATATTCCGCATGTTGCGCCCACGCCGTCAGGGTTGCGGGAAGCACCGGCCCGGGCCCCTGCTTCGGCTGCTGCGTCAGCACCACATGGCCATCCTGCACCGCCGACGCAATCTCGATACCCCGCGCGGTTTTGGAAATCCTCTTCGTCTTCGCGCTCGCCGCTTCGCTCTTCGCCTGCGCAAACGTCACCATCAGCCGGTCTCCCGTGCTGGTATTGGTGGAACCGTCCTTCGCCAGCTCCGTAATCTTCGTCCCGCCCGATCCCGTAAGCTCGCGAATGGCTTTGCCGTCCGCCGTCAGCTTCGCCAGCAGTTGGCCGCCGCTGATCGTCGTCGCCTGCTGCGGCCCCTTAGACGGAACCGTATGCAGATTCACAGAAGCCGCGCCCGTCGCCAGCACCTCCCGCGCCACTGCCCGGTTCTTCCCACGCTCCGGAGCAAAATCAATATCGATCTTCGACGCCTGAATCTGCCGCGAGGCCGTCCCCTTCGGATCATTCGCCAGCCGCAGCGCCTGGTCCACAAAGCTCACCGCATTGCGGAAGGTCGCGTGCTTCAACTCCGAGTTGCCCACAAAGGTCAGCGTCGCCTCGTTCGCATTGCCGTGCATAATCTCTTCCGGCGTTTTCGACTCGAAGTTGACGCCGCCCGTCATCTCCGTCGTCACCGGCTGGCTTTCGTCATTCAGTTGAGTCAGCGCGTTGGTCGCTGTAATCACCGCTCCGTCCGCCGTCACCACGCGCACATGGCCCTTCGCGTTCACGCTGTTTGCCGACCCGTTGTCGCGGAACCCCACTACCGCCGCATCCGCCGAGCCTTTCTCCGCGCGGTACTCCGTCCTAGGATTCAGCAACAGCGCCTGCATCGTGCCGCGCACAATCTGCGCGTGCGAGGCATGCACCACCGCCGGATTCGCGCCCGTGCTCGTCAGCTCCACATTGCTCTCCAGCACCAGCACGCCCGTCTTGCTGTTGTAGTGCGCGCCCGTCGAGCTGCCAGCGGCCTGCGGGAAAGAAAACTCCGTGTGCCCGCTCGTATCGGCCTCGCCCGTCTTCTGGCTAAAGACCAGCCCGCTCGTTTTCACATGGATCGCGTCCGTCCCGTCATGCTTTTTGCCAAAACCCTGCAAGTCGATTGCAACCGTTCCCAGCGCGCTTACCTCCTGCTGTTTCGGGTTGTAGGAAAAGTCGGAGCCGTAAATCCTGTCCACGCGCGTCGAGCCCGGCGGCCCATACAGCGTGATGGACACATCGTGCAGCGTGGCGTTGCCGCCCTTCTTGTACTGGATCAGCTTCGACGCATGAATGGTGTAAAGCGTGTGCCCCTTGCTCGACTGCGAATAGGTGTAGCCGGAGGCCGTCTGCTGAATGTTCACGCCCAGCTTCGCCGGCAGGTCGCCCGCAAGATGCCGGAAACGATAATGCGCATAGAGAAAAAACCCGATCAGGACCACCGCCAGCAGGCCGCCCAGAACCAGGATTCCGCGTCGCAGCCTCGCAACCGTTATGCGCATAAGGACATTCTAACGAGTCCGTAAATGGCTGAATCCGGGGTGCCCCATTCAAGCCCGCTTTTGGCTTGAGTGGGAACAAACCAATTCAAGTTAGGATCAATCCGGGGTGCCCCATCCTTTCGCGCTTTTGCGAAAGGGTGGGAGACGCTGCTGAATCCGGGGTGCCCCATTCAAGCCCGCTTTTGGCTTGAGTGGGGAACAAACCAATTCAAGTTAGGATCAATCCGGGGTGCCCCATCCTTTCGCGCTTTTGCGAAAGAGTGGGAGACGCTGGCCTGTCACCTACTCCCTATTCCTCAATTCACGCTCTGCAATCTTGCAATCAGCTTCTGCGCCAGCGTCTCGCCCGACTCAGACCACAGCAGCCGCGTCGAAATCCCGCCATGCTGCTGAACGGCGTTCGTGAAGTCCACCAGCATCTGCACATTTTGCTTCACGCGCTCCGCGCCTTCCTCGCCCAATTCGACCTCTTCCTGCAAAAAAGGCGTGTCCGGGCCAAAATCCACGCGAACGTGCCCATTCTGCTCGTAGGCTCCTTCATCAAACTCCGGCCCAAAGCCAATTACGCGCACCACCGCCGGCTCTTTCTTCCATATCGGATCGAGCCCGCCGCCGCTCTCCGGCGCCCAAAGCTCCCACACCAGCTCGAATTCGTAGGCATAGTCATCGTGCAGCATCTCAATCGCTGCCGGAATCGCCTGCCTCGGCTGCGACGCCTCTACGTCCGGCTCGTGTTCTTCGTCATAAACACGCTGGTAAACCGGCGCTTCATTCCACGAAATTGGATACACCGCCGCCGCCTTCACCCGCGACGATCCCGCTACGGTCCCAAACAGGTCCATCACGCGCTCCAGCGCGCCCGGCAGCGCCGTCAGGCGAAAATTTGGATACCAAAGGCTCAGATAAAGTTGATCAGCCATCTCATTCCACCAATTGATTCATATTAGATGACTGGCCGCCGAAGCCCGGCTCTGAGCCGGGCCCATCCCGCCGCATCCTTTCCCCGCCCCCGGAGTCTAATGGCAAGGACTCCCTCAACCAAAGAAGAAGCGCAGGAGTCGAGGTCCCTTGTCCATTCCGGGCCGGCGACAACCAGGCTTGCGGGCTATGGGCTTGTCGAATCAGAAAGCCGAATTCTTCACGCACTGGCTATAAAAACGAGAATACGCAAGATTCCGCAACCATAAAGCCCTGGCTTGGAAACCAGGGCTTTTTTTGACCGGAAAGACTCAACTTGAGTGGGTGGCCCACACAAGCCCGCATTTGGCTTGTGTGGGGGACAAGTTCGTGTCAGGGGCTGACTTCAGTCATGCCGTAAATGGCAAACCAAATTCGGGTTTTGGGCCTTTTCCCTAATCCGGCCCGCTCTCGCGCGGCTCTTTGGGTCTCGGCTCGCCGGGGCCAACGTCCCTGAAGCGTTCCTGGCCGACTGCGATTGACCTGCGCCTGCCCGACTTCTTCGCAATCAACAGGATGATGCAGATCAGAATGATCGCCGCGATAATCCCAACAATGAACATACAGGTTTCTCCGGAATCCCCTCTAAAACTTGGAACCTCTGGAAAGACTTCGGGTTAGCTACGGATTTCTAGAAAACATGGGTGCCCCACGCCGGGGTCCCCGTGAACAGGTCTTCGTTCACGGGGTGGATTCAATCCGTCTTTTGGCTTGGGTGGGACATCCTGAAACGCTGACCTGTGGTGGCCCATTCAAGCCGTCTTTTGGCTTGA
>DASTXK010000200.1:0-6034 GCA_035765555.1 Acidobacteriaceae bacterium | reverse complement strand
ACGATGCGGTCCTGGAAGCACTTGGGCTGAACTCCGAGGCAAAGCCGATGCCGGTGGAATCGCCTCAGGAGTGACAGGCGGCAATGTTGTCCGGCGCTCTACTCCAGGTCTCGGCCCGGCCAAAGAGCGGTATGCCGACGTAGCCGCGGAGTTTGAGTTTGTCTCCTTTGCGGGTCATCGAGCCGGTGTAGGTTTTTCCGGATTCAGGATCGTACAGCTCACCGCCCTGCGCACGGTCCGCGCCCTTGGGTTGAAAATCCTTCCCGATCTGCAGCCCGCAGAGCGATCGTCCCCGTAGTGCCGCGTTTGGATTTTTGGCATCAACGCGGGTTGGAGCATCCTTGCTGATCGCGACCAGCTTCGCACAAATATCCGGGCCGCATTGATAAATGTGGATCGTGGAGCCGGTCGGATTCGTCCAGTTTCCGAGGACACCGCTGGTCTGCCCATTCGCTGTGGCGAACAGGGCGATGACGAATACGGAAAGCAACGCGCGATTCATGGATGTCTATTTGACCGCTGTAACATCTTACTGGATACGCCGCGACACCTAATTTTGCGGCCCAGGCGCGCTTTCAAGAGATGACCCGCGGAAAGAAATCCAGGCCGGAGAGCACGGAGGATGACGCCGCGCTCGCGCTGTTTCATCCCATTACCGCCGCGTGGTTTCGCTCCGCATTTGGCCGGCCCACCGCGCCGCAGCGGCAGGGATGGCCCGCCATTGCGCGCGGCGAAAGCACCCTGATTCTCGCGCCCACCGGGACCGGAAAGACCCTGACCGCATTTCTCTGGTGTCTCGACCGCCTTATGTTCGGTTCTCCCGATGAGGCTACGGAAGGCTGCCGTGTCGTCTACATCAGCCCGCTCAAAGCGCTCGCCGTGGATGTGCAGCGCAACCTGCGGGTGCCTCTGGCGGGCATTGCGGATCTGGCGCAAAAAGAACAGGTCGCCTTCCGCGCGCCGGAAATCAGCATCCGCACCGGCGACACCGCGCAGAAGGACCGCGCGCGCTTCCGGCGGCATCCGGCGGAAATCCTTATCACCACGCCGGAGTCGCTCTACCTGCTGCTGACTTCGGAGTCAGCGCTCGCGCTCCGCACGGTTGAAACCGTGATTGTGGACGAAATTCACGCGCTGGTTCCCACCAAACGTGGCGCGCACCTCGCGCTCAGCCTCGAAAGGTTGGAAGCACTCGCGCAACGTCCGCTCCAGCGCATCGGCCTCTCCGCCACACAGCGCCCACTCGAAGAAGTGGCGCATTTTCTGGGCGGCGTACAAGCGGCCCGAGATCCCAAACAGCCCGGGAGAAAGGACCCGATCGCCGAATTTCAGCACGCGTGGACGAGTGACGAAGAAACGGAGCAGGAGTTCCGCCCGGTTACGATCCTTAACGCGCACGAACCCAAGCGGCTCGACCTGAGAGTAGAAGTCCCGGTGGAAGACATGGCGCGGGTCGTGCAAGTAGAGGAGCTTCCGGGCGGCGGCACCGCGCGGCGCACGTCCATTTGGAGCGCCATTCATCCGCGCCTGCTGGAAATTGTGCTCGCGCGCCGGTCCACACTGGTTTTTGTCAACAATCGCCGCACGGCGGAGCGGATTGCGGGCGCGCTCAACGAGCTTGCGGAGCAGCAGGGAATCTCCGGAACCTTGGCGCGCGCGCATCATGGCTCGCTGGCCGCTTCGCAGCGGGCTGAAGTTGAAGAGCAACTCAAGGCGGGCAACATCCGTGCGCTCATCGCGACCTCGTCGCTCGAACTGGGCATCGACATGGGAGCGATTGATCTTGTCGTCCAGATTGAAGCGCCGCCCTCTGTCGCCAGCGGAATGCAGCGAATTGGACGCGCGGGGCATCGCGTGGGTGCGCCCAGCGAAGGAATCATCTTCCCCAAGTACCGTGCCGATCTGGTCGCGTGCGCCGCCGTCACGCGCGCCATGCAGGAGCGGGTGGTTGAGTCCACGCGATATCTTCGCAATCCTCTGGATGTACTCGCGCAGCAGATCGTTGCGACTGTCGCACAGCCGCCCGCGCTCGCGGTTCCTCGCAGGCGCGGCCAGCCTCCTCGCCAACCGGAGATCACGGTCAACGAGCTGTTCGCGCTGGTACAGAGCGCCGCTCCGTTCGCGTCGCTTACCCGGAGCGCATTTGAAGGCGTGCTGGACATGCTCGCAGGGCGGTATCCGTCGGACGAATTCGCCGAGCTTCGGCCCCGCATCACATGGGACCGCACGCGCAACATCCTTACTCCGCGCGAGGGCGCGAAAAGTCTGGCTATTCTGAACGCCGGAACCATTCCCGACCGCGGCCTCTATGGGGTCTTTCTATCTGGCGCGGAAAAACCCGTTCGCGTGGGCGAGCTGGATGAGGAGATGGTTTTTGAAAGCCGCGTGGGAGAAACGTTCGTCCTTGGGGCTTCGACCTGGCGTATTGACGAGATCACCCACGACCGCGTGCTGGTTTCGCCCGCGCCGGGCGAGCCGGGCAAAATGCCTTTTTGGCATGGCGACCTCGCCGGACGGCCGCTCGAATTCGGACGCCGCATTGGCGCACTCGCGCGCGAGTTGCGCGAGGTTCCGAAGAACGCTGCTATCAGCCGCCTGGTGCGTGAGCACGGCCTCGCCACGCAGGCCGCAGAAAACCTTCTTCGATTTCTCGCCGATCAGGAAGCGGCCACCATCAAGGTCCCCGACGACCGCACCATATTGATTGAGCGCGTGCGCGATGAGATGGGCGACTGGCGCGTCTGCGTGCTGACGCCGTTCGGCAGCCGGGTCCATGCTCCGTGGGCGATGGCTGCGGCGGGACGGGTCCTCGCAAGCGGCGGCCTGCGTGTGGAAACGATGTGGGCCGATGACGGCTTTGTACTGCGCTTTCCCGACACTGACGCCGCACCGAATCCTGATTGGCTGCTGCCCTCCGCCCGCGAAGCCACGGAGCTTGTGTTGCGGCAGCTTGGCGGCACGGCGATGTTCGCGGCGAAGTTTCGCGAATCGGCGGCGCGGGCGCTCCTGCTTCCGCGCAATCGCGCGCTGGGCCGCGCACCGCTCTGGCGGCAGCGCAAGCGGTCACACGACCTGCTGGCCGTCGCGTCGCGCTATCCATCGTTCCCCATGCTGCTGGAGACCTATCGCGAATGCGTCCGCGACGTGTTCGACATGCCGGCACTTCTCGAAGTCCTGCGCGCAGTACAGAATGGGGACATACAAACCCACGTCACCGACTCGCGCAAGCCGTCGCCATTCGCGTCATCCCTGCTCTTCAGCTATGTCGTCAATTACATCTACGAGGGCGATGCCCCTCTCGCCGAGCGCCGCGCGCAGGCGCTCTCGATTGACCAGAGCCAGCTTCAGGAACTGCTCGGCGAAGCCGACCTGCGCGAGCTTCTCGACGCCGACGCCATTGCTGAAGTGGAGCGGCAGTTGCAGGGCCTGGGCGAAGCGCGGCGCGCACACAGCCCCGACAACATTCACGACCTGCTGCTGAGGCTGGGCGATTTTTCGCATTTGGAGCTGGCGCACCGCTTTGCCGGACCAGAACTGGAATCATCAATCGACGCCCTGCTGGGCGCGAATCGCGCATTAGAAGTGGAGATTGCCGGCGAGATCCGCCTGATTGCTGTTGAAGACGCGGCCCGCTATCGCGACGCGCTTGGTGTCGTCCTGCCGCAAGGCATTCCCGCCGCCCTGCTCACGCCAGTGGCCGCGCCCCTGCTGGAACTGCTGCGGCGCTACGCACGCACCCACGGTCCATTCACGGCTGAAGAGCCGGTGGTCCGGTTTGGGGTCCTCCGCGGCCGCGTCGAGTCCGCGCTTCAAGCACTGGTTCTCGATGGACGCATTCTCGAAGGCGGCTTTCGCCCGGAGGGCCTGCATCGCGAGTGGTGCGACGCGGAAGTGCTGCGGCAGATTCGGCAAAAGTCGCTGGCGCGGCTCCGCAAAGAAGTTGAGCCGGTCCCGCCGTCGATGCTGGCCCGCTTTACCACGCACTGGCAGGGCGTGCTCGCAAGGCGGCGCGGGTTGGACGCTCTGCTGGACACCATCGAGAACCTTCAGGGCGCGCCTCTCGCCGCATCGCTGGTTGAATCGTCAATTCTGCCCGCCCGATTGGCTCGGTACTCGCCTGGCGACCTCGACACGTTAATTGCAGCAGGCGAGGTCGCGTGGTGCGGCTTTGACTCGCTCGGCGAACGTGATGGGCGAGTCGGCCTATATCTTGCCGACAAAATGTCGGAACTGCTGCTTCCGCGCGATGGGCCCCCACTGAACGAAAAGGAACAACAAATCATCAACCACCTCGCGCGCAGTGGGGCGATGTTCTTTTCTGATCTGCATGAAGCTCTGGGCGGCGGCTATCCCGGCGAGTTGCTGGATGCGCTCTGGGCCCTGGTGTGGCGCCGGCTTGTAACCAACGATACGTTTCATGCCCTGCGCGCCTATGTTGTCCGCCCGCCTTCCTCGCGCCCGGCAAAGCGGCAGCACAATGTCCCGGCATTTCGCTCACGACGCACCACCCCGCCTGCCGCACAAGGCCGCTGGACTTTGGTGCCCCAGCCGGAACGAACTACTCCCGCGCAGCAAACCGCGTGGAGCCACGCCCTGGCTCTGCAGTTGCTGAATCGCTACGGTGTGGTCACGCGCGAAACCGTCGCACAGGAAAACGTCCCCGGCGGGTTCAGCGCGGTGTATGAAGTAATGAAAGCGCTAGAGGAGAGCGGGCGCATTCGTCGCGGATATTTCGTCGCGGGGCTCGGGGCATCGCAGTTCTCTCTGCGGGCCGCGGTGGATATGCTTCGCTCGCTGCGCACCAGCGGCGCTCCGGAAAAAACGGAAATGATTGCGCTCACCGCCACCGATCCGGCAAACCTCTACGGGTCAGTATTGCCGTGGCCGCAGTACGCCGAGGAACCGGAAAGCGGCCCGCAATCACTAAGCCGCAGCGTCGGTGCTTCCGTAATCCTGCGCAATGGAGAACCGCTCGCCTACCTGCGGCGGAACAATCCGAATACGCAGGTCTTTCTCCCCGCTGACGAACCCGACCGCGCCAACGCGGCGCGTGACCTTGCCGCCTTCCTCGTGGAGATTACGCTTGCCGCGATGCGAGAGGATGAAGACCACGCCCACAGCGGACTACTGATCGCCACCATCAACGGGCTGCCCGTGCATGAGCATTGGATCGCGCGGCTTCTGCTTGAAGCGGGCTTTTCAGCCGGGCCTTCGGGCTTCAACATTCGCAGGCCGCAACCACCGGCAACTGACAAGACCCAACAGCTTTAACTCACGTTATTGCTGCTGCTCGGGCTGCGAGTTATTGTTTGAATCATCGTCGTGTGTGCCGAAGATGCGGCTCCAGAATCCGCGCTTCTTCTTTTTCTCTACCTGCCGCGCAGGCGCAACCGGAGCCGGCTTTTGGGAGCTGATGGCCGGAATCTTCGGCTGCTTTGGCGTCAACGCCGGAGCCGTGTTCGAGGGCGCGGTGCTATTGTTCTCATTGCTTCCGCCCAGTCCAAAAATTCTCTGGAACAGGTTGTGCTGGTTTCCGTTCACGTGGTCGCAGGTGTCCGTCGGCTGCGTGCCGTCAAGAAATGCGGCGGTGTAGTCGTCCGGACACGCCGCATCGGCAATCAGGTTGGTGGCCTTGTCGAGCTGCACCTGAACCACACCGGGAGGCGGATCAAATGGCTTGGTATCGGAGTATTCCGGCAACTGTACGGCACGCTTCATAAAATCGGCCCAGATGGGTGCGGCGGCGTGCGCGCCTTCAATCTTGATGTCGCTGTAGTCGTCGTTGCCAACCCACACCACACAGATCAGGTTGCTGGTGAACCCGGCAAACCATGCGTCGTGTGAAGTGCCGGTTTTGCCCGCGGCAGGTGCGGTAAAGCCCATGGCTCGCACTCCCGCGCCGGTGCCGTGGTTAATTACGTTCTCCATCAACGCCGTGGTCAGAAAGGCGGTCCTCGGATCAAGCACCGGTTTGGATTTAGGCGTGTAGTCGTCCATCACATCGCCATTTGTGGCGCGGACCGAGGCCAGCATC
>DASTXK010000199.1:0-11072 GCA_035765555.1 Acidobacteriaceae bacterium | reverse complement strand
GTCGCGCTGTTGCGAACTATATCCAGTTTTACCCAGATAGCGGTCGAGCAATCCGGGCACGACTTTTTGCCCCAGAATCGCCTTCACCGTTGATGCGCCCACCCAATATTCGCGGCGGGGAAAACGGGTTGTAGCGGCGTGCAGCACCACGCGCGCTCCGACCTCCGGCTCAAAGATGGGCGGCACCGGCTGCGGCTTGCGCGGAAGCCGGCTTTTGACCCACGAGAATTGCGGCGTGTTCATGGCCGGCATATGGACGACACTGACCTTCACCTTGCTCTTGTCGTGGTATAGCTCACAGCGAAGCGAATCCGTAAAGCCTACAATCGCGTGTTTGGAGCCGCAATAGGCCGATTGCAGCGGGATGCTGCGCACGGCGAGCGCCGAGCCAACCTGAATAATGCGTCCACGATCGCGCGGAATCATGCGCCGCAGCGCGGCGAGCGTTCCATGCACGTAGCCTAAGTAATTCACTTCCGTCACGCGGCGGTACTCGGCGGCCTCCATTTCCTTGACGGGAGAGAAGACCGAAACCATGGCGTTGTTGACCCACACATCGATGGGGCCGAACTGCTCTTCCACGCGCGAGGCCGCGGCTTCGACCGCCTCGTCATTGCTTACGTCCGCCGTGATGGGCAGGGCTTCGCCGCCGAGTGACCGCACTTCGACGGCAGTGGTTTCCAGAGATTCGGTGTCGCGGGAGATGAGCGCGACGCTCGCCCCCTCGCTTCCAAAGGCATGAGCAATGGCGCGTCCCAGTCCGGCGGAAGCGCCTGTGACGACGACGGTGAGATGTTGCTTCATGCAGAGTCGGAACCAGATTCCGCGATGCAAGATGCCTGAGACTGGCCGGATTTGCCGTCTGTTCCACAGGCCCGTGAAGGCGGCTTTCGGGCTTCCTTTTGGCCGGGCTTTCGCATCCGAATTCTTAAATGAGGCTGTATCTGCTTGCGGCCCGCACGCCGAGTTCGCGCCAATTAAATCCAGTTCGGGAAACGGAGAATTCCGATGAAAGCCGTCATTTTTCGCGGCATCGGTGATGTCGCCCTGGAGAACGTGCCCGAGCCGAAAATTCAGCAGCCGACCGACGCGATTGTGCGCATTACGTCCAGCGCGATCTGCGGGACCGACCTGCATTTTCTTCGCGGAACATTTCCCGGCGTGAAGAAGGGCCGCATTCTGGGCCATGAAGCCGTTGGCATTGTGGAAGATGTCGGCAAGTCAGTGCGTAATTTCCGCAAGGGCGATCGCGTGGTGGTGCCTTCAACCGTAGGTTGCGGCAGTTGCAATTATTGCCGCGCGGGCTACCAATCCCAATGCGACGCAGCCAACCCGAACGGCCCACAAGCTGGCACCGTTTTCTTCGGTGGGCCGGAAGCCGCTGGCGGTCTCGACGGTCTGCAGGCCGAGTATGCTCGCATTCCATTTGCCGGGGCCAACCTGGTCAGGCTTCCGGATGAGATTACGGACGATCAGGCGATTCTGATGTCGGACATTCTGCCGACTTCCTACATGGCTGCCGTCATGGCTGAGGTAAAACCGTCGGACACGGTGGCGATTTTCGGCTGTGGGCCGGTAGGGCTGTTCGCCATCACCTGCGTGCAGCATCTGGGCGCAGGTCGCGTATTCGCAGTGGACAACGTGGAGTCGCGGCTGGAGATGGCGCGCGCACACGGCGCGGAAATCATCAACTTTGACCAGGAAGACCCTCCCGAAATTCTGCGAGAGCTGACGCGTGGGTCGGGGCCTGACCGCGTAATCGACGCTGTGGGAGTGGATGCGGCCACAGCGACGAAAGGTCCGGCGGCGGACCGCGAGGCGCAGAAGGAATTCAAGAGCGAGCTGAAGGAAATCGCGCAGCAGGGAATTCCCAACGATAAGGCATTTCAGCCTGGAGGCGCTCCATCGCAGGCGCTGAAGTGGGCGATTGAATCTGTCGCCAAAGCGGGAACGGTTTCGGTCATCGGTGTGTATTCCGCGCCGGTGCATGGCTTCCCGATCGACAAGGTGATGGAGAAAAACCTGACATTCAAGGGAGGGAATTGCAACCACCGCCGTTACATGCCGGAGATGATCGAGCTGGTGCGCAGCGGGGTAATCCGGCCTGAACAATTTCTTACGCAGAAAGAGCCGATGCAATCAGTCATCGATGCCTACCGTTCGTTCGCGGAGCACGAGCGCGGATGGATCAAGGTAAAACTTGAACCCGCGTCAAGCCTCTCCAGAGCGGCCTGACGCCTCCAAAGGAGAACCCGTATGAAGTTCTTTTCGGCAAACATTGACAGCCTGCGCAAGCTCTACATCAACCAGCTCCAGATGATGCTCTCAGCCGAGCAGCAAATTACGGATGCGCTGCCCAAGATGATTGACGAGGCCACGGACACGCAACTGAAACAGGCCTTCCAATCGCACTTGCAGGAGACCGAGCAGCACGTGACGCGGCTGGAGCAGATCCTTCGGCAAAACACTGGCGACACCGATACGGTGAAGTGCAAAGTGCTCTCGGCGCTGGTGACGGAGGCCGAGGACATGATAAAGGATGCGAAGGACGACTCCGTGCGGGACGTGGGATTGATCGCGGGAGCGCAGCGCATTGAGCACTACGAGATCGCTTCCTATGGCGCACTGCGGCAGTTTGCCCGGATTCTGGGCGAGACCGCGCAGGCGCAGACCCTGGACCAAACCATTAAAGAGGAAGGCCACGCGGACCATCTGCTGACCGAAATCTCCGATCGCATTAACCCTTACGCCGAGAAGGGTGCGGAGAGGGCCGCATAGTCCGTGCAAGGCGAAAGCAAGTCCATGGAAAAGAAGACCAGCAGCTTCGTGATTGCTACAGCGGCCGTCATAACGATGGGCTTCTGGGTGCTGTTCACAGGCTCGTGGGGATTGCATGAATTGATTCTTGGAGCCGCTTTCACGGTGCTTACGCTGGCCATTACGGCATTGGCCTGGCGGGACATGGGGATTCTTTTTAGACCCACACTCCACCAGGTTCTTTGCCTTTGGCGGGTCCCGTGGTATGTGTTGCACGACAGCGTGGAGGTGAGCCTCATTCTCGCGAAGGATATCTTGGGAGTTCGCGAAGCAGGCTCGCATTATCGCGCTGTTACGTTCCCATCGAAAACAGGGGAGCTCGATGTAGCTCGCGCCGTACTGGCAACGACTGGAACAACCATGACGCCAAGCACGATTGTGCTGGGCGTACAGGATGACCGTCTCCTGTTACATCAGCTTCAGCGTAGTCCGCTCCCACAGATGATCGCTGATCTGGGAAGGTCGTGAATGAACCTATGGCTCGCGGCATCGTATGCGGTGGGTTTGTGCCTCGTCCCATGCGCGGATCTGTGCCTTCGCGGCCCTGTGGAGCGGCGGTTGGTAGGCCTGGAGCTGGCGGGCATTCTGGTCACAATTCTGCTGGTGCTGCTCACGCTTGGGTTTCATAGGCTGCCTTTTATTGATCTGGCGCTGACGCTGGCGATTATGCTGCTGGGCGCATCTCTTGTCTTTGTACGTTTTTTGGAGAAGCATCTGTGATCTCCCGTGACATAATTGCGGCTTCGCTCGCACTGGTGGCCCTGTCCTGCTGGATCGGCGCGTTGGGCGCGTGGCGTATGCACAAGCCGGTGCAGGCTCTGCATTATCTGGCGCTGCCAACGGGCGCGGGAGCGATCTTTCTTGTCGTGGCCGTGGTGCTTGAAACCGGATGGGGTGCGACTGCCGCGAAGATGATTGCCATTTCCGCCATCCTTATTGTGACTAACGCGGTAGGCGCTCACGCCGCAGCGCGCGCCTTCAGGGTGCGAAAGCTGGACCATTGGCAGCCGCGCGAAGAGGACGGGGTCGAATTCATTCCGCAAAGGCCGAAAGCATGAAGATTGCGGGAAGCTTTCTCCTGCTGCTCATCGCGGTGAGCGGATTCATGGTGGTGCGCACGCGCGATGTTACGTCGCAGACGCTGGCGTTGTCGTTTTACGGATTGCTGCTGGCGGTGATGTTTTTCTTTTTTCAGGCGCCGGATGTCGCGCTGTCGCAAATCGTCGTGGGCGCCGTCGCTCTTCCGCTCATTATCATGCTGGCCATCGCGCGCATGAAGCATAAGGAAAAATCGAAAGGCAGCGAGGGCGGCCAATGAACGTAAAGTGGCGTCTCGGGATGTTCTTCATTGCGGGGGCTTGCTTTCTCTTTTTCTATCTCATCGCGGCCAGGAATCTTCCGCCCTGGGGCCATTATCCCGGCCCCTATGGGGACGTGATCAGCAGCCTCGCAGTCTATCAGCGGCACGCAACCGATGTGGTGAACGCCATTGATTATGACTACCGGGGCTTCGACACGCTTGGTGAGGAATTCATTCTCTTCACATCCATCATTGGAGTAATGCTGCTGCTCAGAGACCCAAAGCCAAGGGGCGGCACGGCCGAGTCCGACGAAGGCCTGAGCAAAACAGTGAAAGTGTCGGCGGGCGGGCTCTTCGGGATCACGCTGATCTTCGGCCTCTACATCTGCACGCACGGGCAGTTGACCCCCGGCGGTGGATTCCAGGGCGGAGTCATCGTCGCTACCGCCTTCATGCTGGTCTATATCGCGGAAAATCTGAGGCGCTTCAAGGCCATTGCATCGCATCCACTGATGGAAGTGCTGGAGGCGCTCGGCGCGGCGCTCTACGCATTGGTCGGCGTGAGCGCGCTGGCGGTCGGTCTGCCGTTCCTCACCAACTGGATTCCGCTGGGTACCACCGGCGATGTGTTTTCGTCTGGGACCATTGCCATCATCAGCGCGTCTGTGGGGCTTGAGGTTGCGACTGGGTTCATTCTGCTGAGCTACACCTATCTTCAGGACATTGTCTCGGGGCGGGAGGAGTAATGCTGGCTTTTCATCTGATTCCGTATGCCGTGGCCGCGTGGCTTTTCCTGTGCGGACTCTATGGAATCGTGACCAGCGGGCATCTCGTCCATACCGTGATTTCGTTGGTCGTACTGCAAACTTCGACCTATGTGCTGTTGCTTGCCGTGGGCTTCCGCTGGGGCGCGGTCGCGCCGGTCTTTGCGGATATTTCTCCTGGTGTGGTGACGGTCGATCCGGTTGTGCAGGCGCTGATGCTGACCGATGTGGTGGTGGAGGCGACCGTGGTCGCCTTGCTGCTGGCCATGGTTGTGAAAGTCCATGAGAAGGCCGGGACGCTTTCTCCGGATGATTTGAGAATGATGCGTGGATGAACGATGACGACAGCGCCCGCGCTTCCGGTAGCAGTGCCGATGCTGTGCGCCGCCTTTCTCGCGGCTGTGCGAAAATGGCTGCCGCGCTTCTTTATTGATCTTGTGGCGGTCCTCGCCGCTCTTTTCAATCTGGTGCTGTGCCTCTGGCTGCTGCATGTGTCGTGGTCAAAGAGCATCGTCTACTGGTTCGGAAATTGGTTCCCGCGCGGTCACATGGTTGTGGGCATCGGGTTCGTGATCGATCCCATGGGCGCTACGCTCGCTGTTGTGGCGGCATTTCTTACGCTGCTCGGCCTTATCTATTCGTCAAACAGCATGGAAAGCGGAAAGAACCACTATCAGCCGCTCATGCTGATTTTTCTGGCGGCCATGACGGGGTTCTGTTTCACCGCCGACCTGTTCAACCTATTTGTCTTCTTCGAACTGATGAGCACTGCGGCGTTTGCCCTGTGCGGCCTCAAGACGGAGGAGCCTTCGCCGCTGCAAGGGGCCTTCAACTTCGCCGTGACGAATACGGTGGGCGCGTTCTTCACGCTCACTGGAATCGGGATTCTCTACGGGGCCACGGGCGCGCTGAACATGGCGCAGATGGGTATGCTGCTCGGCCAGCGGCACGACTCGCTTGTGCTGGTGGCCTGCCTGTTGATCATCACGGGGTTTCTGATTAAGGCGGCGGTCTTTCCGTTTCACTTTTGGCTGCCGGACGCGCATTCCGTTGCGCCCACGCCTGTCTGCGTGCTTTTTTCCGGTCTGATGGTGGAGCTGGGGCTGTTCGCGATTTTGCGCGTCACGTCGGTGATCTTTGGCTCCAGCTTTGCGGGCGCGCACGATCCGCTTCGGAGCAGCTTTTTGGTTTTGGGCGGCACTACCGCGGTCTGGGGTGGAATGATGAGCTTCGCCGAGCACCACCTCAAGCGCGTGCTCGCGTTCTCAACCATCAGCCACTCCGGCCTGATGCTTTTCGCCATGGGTGTTGGAACTCCCAAGGCCATTGCCGGATGGCTCATTTATGCTTGCGGCCACGCTGCGGTGAAGTCGGGGCTGTTTTTTACGGCGGGCATCCTGCTGCATCGGCTGCGGACCATGAGCGAGCCCGCGCTTTTCGCCCGGGGTAAAGGGCTGAAATTTACCGCCGTGCTGTGGTTTCTTGGTGGGTGCGGACTTGCAGCGCTGCCGCCATTCGCCACTTCGATTGGCGAGGACATGGTTTCGCAGGCGAAGCATGGAAGTCTGGAGCTTGCCTGCACCGCGTTCTTTCTGGTTTCGGGAATCCTGACCGGAGGGGCGGTGTTTCGCGTCTTCATGCGTGTCTTTTGCGGCTGGGGGGACAGGGGTCCAAGCGATCGCGCGGCGCAAGTGGATGAGCTTCCCGAAATGAGCGAGGAGCACCGCACAATTCCATTCCGCATCTTTGCGCCGGCTGCTGCCTGCGTTCTGGCGGGCATCGGGCTGGCGTTTCTTCCCAGGCTCGATTCAATGCTGCTCCACGCCGCGAAGCGCGTTCTGGATCAGGCCGGATACATCGCCACCGTTTACGCTGCACCGCAGAACGCGGGAATGGCAGTAGGGCATCACGGGCTGAAAATCGGAACCATGATCGCGCATGGATTCATCGCGGTGGTCTGCGCGTGGCTGCTGGCATCATGGGCGGTCTTTCACCGGAGCATCCCACGCCGGTTGCGCTGGCCTTCGCACCTGGAAGGCAGCCTGCGCTGGGCGCGGCAACTGCAAAGCGGCCAACCGGCGGACTACGTTGCCTGGGCGATGGCGGGCGTAGCGGCGCTGGGCGGCGCGCTATTTTTGATGAAGTGACAGGCGCGGCATCCAAACCGAGCAACGGTTAAGCTGGAGAAGAAAAGATAGGCCAGAAAATGCAGCGAGTGCGCCCACGGCGCTCCACATCCAATAAGAAAGAGAGAATGGGAACCAATCCTCCGCAGGAAACTGGCGCAGCCGGGCCGACAACACCACGTCGCGATTTTTCCCATGCGTGGCGCGCGCTGCGCCATCGCAACTTCCGGCTGTTTTTTGGCGGTCAGAGCATCTCGCTCATCGGCACCTGGATGACGCGGATTGCCACGGCCTGGCTGGTGTACCGGCTGACAAAGTCCGCGCTTCTGCTGGGCTTTGTGAGCTTCGCCGGACAGATACCCACCTTCCTGCTGGCCCCATTCGCCGGGGTACTGGTGGACCGGCTCAACCGGCGCACAGTGCTGATTTGGACGCAGACGCTGGCGATGGTTCAATCGCTGGCGCTGGCCGCGCTCACCTTGTCCAACGTCATCACGATTCATGAAATTCTTGCCTTGAGCGCCTTCCAGGGCCTCATCAACGCCTTCGACATGCCAGGAAGGCAGGCATTCATGGTGCAGATGGTGGAGGAGCGCAACGACCTCTCGAACGCCATCGCCATTAACTCCTCCATGGTGAATCTGGCTCGGCTGGTCGGACCCTCGCTCGCCGGAATCGTAATCGCCGCCACCAGTGAGGGCTGGTGCTTCCTCATCGACGGCCTCAGCTACATCGCCGTCATTACATCGCTGCTGATGATGCGCGTGCATCGAGCGGCGATCAGGCAAGCCGCCGCTACCATGACGGAGCAGTTGCGCGAGGGCTGGGCCTATGTCTCAACATTTATTCCCGTCAGGGCCATTCTGCTGCTGTTCGCCTTGGTGAGCCTGATGGGCATCCCCTATATGGTGCTGATGCCGATCTTCGCTGCGCAGGTGCTGCATGGTGGCCCGCATACGTTGGGCTTTTTAATGGGCGCGGCTGGCGTGGGCGCGCTCATCTCGGCGTTGTCGCTGGTGGTCCGCAAGTCGGTCCGCGGGCTGCTGAAGATGGTCCCCATCTCCGCTGCGGCATTTGGCGCGGGCCTCGTCGCCTTTGGTTTCTCCAGAGTCGATTGGCTTTCGATGGCGCTGCTCGTGGTGGTGGGTTTTGGAATGATGCAGGGCCTGACGGCGAGCAACACCATCATCCAGACGCTGGCGCATGAGGAGATGCGCGGGCGCGTCATGAGCTACTACACGGCAGCGTTCGTGGGCATGGCCCCATTCGGAAGCCTGCTCGCAGGCGGTCTCGCGCACTGGATCGGCGCGCCCCGCACCGTGATGCTCACCGGAAGTTGCTGCATTATTGGTGCGGCCCTGTTCAGCGCGCGCATTCAGAGGATTCGCGCACACATGCGGCCCGTCTACATTGAGCTTGGAATTGTGCCGTCAGAAGAGATCGAGAGAGTGGAGGAACAGGCAGGGAATTGAGGGAGCGGGCCCGCATGACCGCCTGGCTGGCCCTGTGAAAGAATAGCTTCATCTCTCATGTCGAATCCTGAAACCTTTGAACCCCAATCCACTGAAGAATCAAACCAGGCCCAGCCCTCTACCGCGGCGGAGTCCTTCGACGCGCTCTTTGCCGAATACGAGCGCGAGCACGCTCGCAAACCCGAAGAGGGCGGACGCCAGATCGAAGGTACGGTCATCTCCGCAAGCGCCGAGCAGGTGTTTGTCGATATCGGATTCAAGGTCGAAGGCGTGCTGCCGGTTTCCGAAAAGGATCCGCTGGCGGCGGGAGATCGCGTGCTGGTGTCCGTGAAAGGTCGCACAGAGGATGGCTATTACGCGCTCTCCCGCTTCAAGGTCGTGCAGCCTACCGATTGGGCCTCGCTCCAGCGAGCCTTCGAGGACCATGTGGCGATCCCGGGGCGCGTAACCGGAGTAGTCAAGGGCGGCCTGACGGTTGACATTGGCGTGCGGGCATTCATGCCTGCCTCCCGCAGCGGCACGCGCGATGCCGCCGAGATGGAAAAATTGGTCGATCAGGAAATTGTCTGCCGCATCACCAAGGTCGATGTGGCCGATGAGGATGTGGTCGTCGACCGGCGCGCGATTCTGGAAGAGGAAGCACGTGCGGCTGGCGAGCGGCGCTACGCGGAGCTACAGGAAGGCGATGTGGTGACGGGAACGGTCCGCAGCCTGGCCGATTACGGCGCCTTCATTGATCTGGGCGGAGTGGACGGCCTGCTGCATGTGGCAGAAATTTCCTGGAGCCGCATTGCGAACCCCGCCGATGCGCTGACCATAGGCCAGCAGGTCCAAGTCAAAATCCTGAAGATCGACACAGAAAAGCAGCGGATTTCGCTCGGCATGAAGCAGCTTCAGGCGCACCCCTGGGACGCGGTGCCGGAAAAATACAAGCTCGGCCAGCGCATTACCGGAACCGTGACTCGCACCGCTGACTTTGGCGCATTTGTGGAACTGGAGCCGGGGATCGAAGGGCTGATCCACATCTCGGAGATGTCTTGGGGCAAGAAGGTCCACAAGGCATCGGACGTAGTGAAGCCCGGCGAGACGGTTGAAGCCGTAATTCTCGGCATCAGTGCTCCGGAGCGGCGGCTTTCCCTCGGTCTCAAGCAGGCTTTTGGCGACCCGTGGGCCGAGGCCGCACGGAACCTCCAGCCGGGCTCGCAAGTGGAAGGGCCGGTGGTCAGCTTCACCAAATTCGGAGCTTTCATCCAGATTGCCGAAGGCGTCGAAGGCATGGTCCACATCAGCGAGATCAGCGCGGAGCGGCGGCTGAACCATCCGTCGGACGCGCTGAAGCTGGGCGAGCAGGTGAAGGCGCAGGTGCTGTCGATTGACGCGGGTAAGCGGCAGATCAGGCTCAGTATCAAGCAACTCGTTCCCACGGGAATGGACGAGTTTCTGGCCGAACACAAGCCGGGCGACGTAGTCACGGGACGCTTGCTGGATGAGCAAGGCGAGAACGCCCGCGTGGAACTGGGTGAGGGAATTGTGGCCCGCTGCCGCATCACCGCCCCGGCCGCGGGGCAAGCGTCATCTCCGGCAAGGGCCGACCTGAGTTCGCTGACCTCGATGCTTCAGGCGCGGTGGAAGGGCGGGAGCGCCTCCGGCTCCACGAAGCCCGAACCAGCAAAAGCCGGGCAGATTCGCAGCTTCCGGATTACAAAGCTGGATGCGCAGGCGAAGAGCATCGAACTGGAGCTTGCATAAGGACTCTGACCGCGAAAAGACAAAAAACTCCTCCCTTATACTTTCCGCGCAGGGAAAGAGGCGTTATGCGGCCAGGTTCCAGCTCTTGGCGGCCTTGTCCATTGCTGATGCCGCGGTTCCAAGGTCCTGCTGATTCATAGCGGGACGCACCGTGATTTCCGCATTAAGCGCCAGGAACCATGGCTCGGCAATGGCCGGTAGCTGAGACGACTCCTTCATGTCGAAGAAGATGTAGCCGGTCCGTTTTCCATTCTCTTCCGCGAAATAGGCTGCCTCCGGCTTCAGGTCGTCGAGGATGCCCTTGATCGTGCTTTGCAGGCTTCCGTTCCTGACTGCCGCATTTCCGCTTTCGGTGGGGATGTTGACTTTCATCAGCATACGCATGGGTTTTCCTCCTCGGGGGAGAAGGTCAGTATAGCGGTTCCTGGGGCGGCGCGATGCACAGGGGGAGCGGCTTGGCCGATTGTATCCCGGACCCGCAGCATGTTACTCTTAGCTCAGACACTTAGGAAGTGTAACGAACTAGAAAACAGGAGTAATGCCACTCGTGCTGGCGCCTACAAAGAAAACAGAAGTTATCGAGCGGTTTCGCACCCATGATTCCGATACCGGAAGTCCCGAGGTGCAGATCGCAATCCTCAGCGAGCGGATTGGCGAGCTGACCGAGCACTTTAAGACCCACGCGAAGGACCATGCTTCGCGCCGCGGCCTTTTGATGCTGGTGAGCAAGCGCCGCCGCCTGCTTGACTATCTCAAAACGAACGACTCCGATCGGTATCGCGAAGTCATCGGCAAGCTTGGCTTGCGCAAGTAAGCCTGACGAATTTCCCTTTGTCCCTTACGC
>DASTXK010000198.1:0-2463 GCA_035765555.1 Acidobacteriaceae bacterium | reverse complement strand
TTGAAAAGAAGATGTTTCGTGGCAATCACCCAACCCGAGTGGACGAGAAGGGACGGCTCAAGCTGCCGGCGGAGTTCAAGCGCCGGATTGACGAGAGTTATAACGGCCGTTTCTACATCACCAGCACGGATGGGCGGGTGGCCCAGATTCACCCCATGCAGGAGTGGGAGAAAGTCGAGCAGAAGCTGGCGGCAATCCCCAACTTCAATCCTGCCAAGAAGAAGCTGCTGGACCGGTACAACTACTTCGGCCAGGAGGCGGAAATGGACGCGCAGGGACGGGTGCTGCTGCCGCAGATTCTGCGCGAGAAGGCCGGCCTTGTGGCGGACGTGGTGGTGTTCGGCAACCAGACGTATTTGGAAGTAGCGAATCGCGAGGCGTTTGTGGCGAACATGGACGCGAATCCGCTGACGGCGGAAGACGAGCAGGCGCTGGCTGGGTTTGGTTTATAGAAAACCCCTCAGGGGGAGCACATGAGTGGCGATGAGCGGCATGTGCCGGTTCTTTTACAACAGGCGATCCGATTCCTGAATGTGCGCCCGGGCGGCGTTTATGTGGACGCCACGCTGGGTTTCGCCGGACATGCGAGCGCTGTAGCGCGACTGGCTGGCGCGGATGGCAGGCTGATCTGCTTTGACCGCGATCCGGAAGCGATGGCGTTGGCCAAGGCGCGGCTGGCTGAAGTTGGCCGCGAGTTGGGCGAGGCGATGCCGCAAGTGGAGTTCCACGATGTGGAGTTTTCGCGGGCCGCGGAAATTGTGGCTCCGGCCAGTGTGGACGGACTGCTGGCGGACTTTGGCGCAAGCTCGATGCACTTTGACGAGGCGCGCAGGGGATTCAGCTTTCAGGCGGAAGGTCCTTTGGACATGCGGATGAATCCGCGCGAGGGACCGACCGCCGCACAGGTGGTAAACCAGTTCGGCGAAAAAGAGCTCGCCGACCTGATTTACGAATTCGGAGAGGAAAGGAGGTCGCGGAGAATCGCCAGAGCCATTGTCAGGGCCCGGCCGATTACAACGACGGCGGAACTAGCCAGAGTGGTATCGGCCGCGGCCCCGGCAATGAAATCCGAGAGGATTCATCCGGCGACGCGGACCTTTCAGGCGCTCCGAATTTACGTAAATGCCGAGTTGGAGGAGATTGACGCGCTGCTGAGCGCGGCCCCCGGGTTGCTGAAGCCGGGAGGAAGGCTGGTGGTCATCAGCTTCCACTCTCTCGAAGACCGGCGCGCCAAAGACGCGCTGCGCGAAGGCGCGCGGCAGGGAATTTATGAAGTGTTGACGCGGAAGCCGGTGACGGCCGAAGCGGAGGAAACGGATCGCAATCCGCGGGCGCGCAGCGCGAAGCTGCGGGCAGCGGAAAAGCAGGCAACAGGCAATAGACAACAGGGATTAGGAAAGCGAAATCGGGCCGGGGTCGTCCTGCCGCAGTAAATGGCGAAAGTGCAAGACAAAACCTCGTAATGATTTCCCTCCAAAATATCAGCGGCCCAGGCCCGGTCGTTGGAGGGGAAGAAGCAGGGAAGAGGCAATAAGGGATCAGGAGCATCGGAGACGGGACAATGGCGACACAGGCGATAGCGGCGCAAACCGGGTTTGAGTATGGACGCAGCAGCGGCAGCGGAGTGGAGCGCGCGCTGGAGCGGAATCAGGCGCTGATGGCGGCGCAGATGCGCGCGCGCCGTGGCCCCACGCCCGAGGCGCTGTTCACCAAGCGTTTCGACAATTCGCGTCTGGTCAAGGCCGCCGATCCGCAGCGCACCAAGGAGATGCGCACCTTCGGCTGCATCATGGCGCTGATGCTCGGTCTTCTCATGACCTACGGATGGCAGCACCTGAGCGCCATTGAGTATGGCTATCACATTGAGTCGCAAAAGGCGCAGTTGCGGCAGCTTGAGGAGCAGAACCGGCACCTTCGCCTGAGCGAGGCGCAGTTGGTGGACCCGGGCCGGATCGACCAACTGGCGCGGCAGTACGGCTTGGCGGCCCCCACGCCGGGACAGGTCGTGCGTCCGGATGCGCCGATGGATCCGAACGCGCCGGTGCTGGCGGAGGCGCATCCGCTGCTGCCCGCGATGCGCTAGCCCACTCGCGCCGCGATTTCCTCAGTTCAGGCTTCAGGATTGCTGTAATCTTCTTTGAGGGAGGGAGCTTCGGCAGCAGTGGACCGTCGTTCGTTCTCTTCCTCTTCTTCCCATTCAGTTGCAACTGTGCGCGACCCCGGCGTGGTTACGCCCATGCGCCGCGCGCGCGTGTTTCTGGTGCTGGCGCTGCTTGCGTTCTGGGCGATGGTCATCTGCGCGCGGCTGGTTTATGTCCAGGTTTTTCGCCACCACTATTATGTGGAACAGGCGGCGCGCCAGCAGGAGCACAGTTTTGAGGTCGCGCCCCGGCGGGGCAATCTCTACGACCGCAACCTTCACGCGCTGGCCATGACGGTGCTGGTGGATTCCATCTACGCCGT
>DASTXK010000197.1:0-8864 GCA_035765555.1 Acidobacteriaceae bacterium | reverse complement strand
ACGGCTTTCCGAGGCCAAATGTCAGCCCGGAGTGGCAAGTTCCGGAGTCGCAAGTCCTCTGATAGTCTGGAACAAGGCCGATTGCGGCCTGTATGTAGTTGGAGGACCTCTGGTGACGCAAGGCGCCCTGGCATTGGCAGTTTCTTTCTTTCTCTTTGGAGCGGCGCCGCAGCAGCAACCGCAGCAGCAGACCGCCGCAGTCCAGAACGTTCCCGACGCGCCCGCGCCAGCCGGATTAAACAACCTTGCGAACCAGGTGAAACCGGGGGCCGGGACCGCGCCCCAGCCGGCGGAGCAGACGTCGCAGACCCCGCCGCCCCAAAGCCAGCCACCCGCCGGAGCGCAAGAGCAGAATACCCAGAAAGAGCCTCCGGTCATTCCCAAGACCTACGAAGAAGCTTCCAATTACGTGATTCATGTGCCCGTCAACTACGTGGACGTGCCGGTCACAGTGCGCGACAAGCACCATCAACTGGTCCCCGGACTCACCTGGCGCCAGTTCAAGGTTTATGAAGACGGCCAGGAGCAGCACATCGCCTTCTTCACCACCGACCCTTATCCAATGTCCGTGGCTTTCGTGATTGACCAGAGCCTTCCCGCCGACATCATGCGCAAGGTCAACCAGAGCCTGGGCGCGGTCGCCGGCGCATTCAGCCCGGCGGATTCAGTCGCGGTCTTCACCTACAATTCCAGCCCGGAGCTGGTAACAACATTCACCGGTTCGCAGGGGCCGCGCCTGCAGGCGGCGCTGCAATCGGCCAAGCGTCCGGGGCGCGACATGGGCATGCCCACAGTGTCCGGCCCGTTCGCCGGCGGGCCAACAATTAACGGCCATGAGGTTGATCCCAATCTCAGCCCCCAGCGCGGCAACACTGGCCCATTCCTGAATCTTCCGAAGGAAAAGCATCCGCTGAATGACGCGATTCTGGCCGCCGCCAAGGCGCTTTCATCCCAGCCCAAGGGCCGCCGCCGCATCATCTACGTCGTGACCGACGGCAAAGAATCCGGCAGCAAGGCTTCGCAGAAAGAAGTCATCCAGTACCTGCTGACGAACAACATCTCCGTCTATGGAACGATCGTCGGCGATTCGGCGTTGTGGGGCATAGGCTATCTGGACAAGCTGCACCTTCCGCTGCTGCCCACCAACAACATCATGCCGCGCTACACCGCGATGACCGGCGGCTCGCTGGATTCGGAGATCTCCGAGAACGGAATCCAGAAGAGCTTTTCCGCGATCACAAACTCGCTGCGCACGCAGTACACGCTGGGCTACTACGCCCATCACCCGGTCCTGAGCGAAAAGCGCTACTCCATCAACGTGACCATCAACGTGCCGGGGCTCGATGTGACGGCGAAGCAGTACTATTATCCCGGCAGGGCTTCCGTAGAGCGGTAATGACGTCCGGAGGCTCCGTTGCCGGCCTGGGTTTGAGCGCGGCCGCCACCTGGGGGGCTGCCGACTTCGCCGGCGGACTCGCAACGAAAAAAGCCGCTCCGCCTTTTGTTGTCGCCGTAGCGCACGGATTCAGTCTTGTGCTGCTCTACGCGGCGGCCTTCTCCCTGCATGCGGCCGGCTCCGGCTACAACCTCTACGGATTCCTCAGCGGCATCTTCTGCGGCGTTGGCCTGATCGCGCTTTATGCCGCGCTGTCGCGCGGATCGATGGGTCTGTCAGCGGCGCTTTCGGGCGTCATTACGGCCATCTCTCCTGTCGTCTTCTCCTGGTTCAATGAAGGCCATGCGACGCCGCCGCGGCGGCTGGTTGGCTTCGCGGTGGCCGCAGTCGCCATCTGGATGGTCGCCTACACGCCGGGGCAGAACTCGGCCAGCGGGGCGCGCCCGCGCGGGCTGGGCCTCGCCGTCATCGCGGGCCTCTGCTTCGGGGGCATGTTGATCTTCATGCACCTTGCCGCTGCGGATGGAATTCTGGGGCCGCTGATCTCGATGCGCATCACCAGCACGTCGGTCGGCGTTGTGGCTGGGATATGGTATTGGCTTGCGCACCGGAATGCGGGGCCTGCCAGCTCCGGCTTTCCGACGGGAAAGGTCTTCGTGCTGGCGCTGGTGGCCGGCACGCTGGATACTTCGGGAAATCTGCTGTACCTGTTTGCGTCGCAGGCTGGAAGGCTGGATGTGTCGGCGGTGCTGGCTTCGCTGTATCCCGCCGGGACCATGCTGCTGGCCGCATGGCTGCTGCGCGAGCGCGCGACACGGAGTCAGATTGCGGGGATGGTGCTGGCCCTGGCCGCCGTCGCGCTGATCGCGGCGTGACCAAAAAGCAAAAAGGGACGCCGCTGGAGTGCGGGTCCCCCTGAGATCGTTACTTGGCCTGCGTGGCCGCGGGCGGCTGCTGCGGGGCCTCCGACTTGGCGATGGTCTGCTGCTGCTGCGGGGCGGGGTCGCTGTTGGTGATGCCCTTGATTCCTTCTTTGAAACCCTTCAGGCCTTCGCCCAGACCCTTGCCAAGCTCGGGCAGCTTGCGCGGACCGAAGACGAGCAGCGCAATGACCAGGATGATGATGAGATGGGTCGGTGTGAACAGGTTATCGAGCATGGCGTTTATTCTCCAGTTTTCCGGCAATCCTCGAACATGGCCGGAAAGCAAATCTCGCTAGTTCTCATTGTCGCACAGGCAACGGTTTCTGTGTATGCGCGTGAGAGGGAGTTTCCAACACTCCGAGCAATGATGCTGCGACCTCACTTGCCTAATCTGTGGACAAAGCGATACACCTAATTAGCTTCTTGCGGACCCGGCCCCACGGGCCCGTCATCTCCCCGAACGATCTAAGAACGAAGGGCCCACTATGCAGGATAGTCACACGGTGCTGATTATCGATGACGATCCCGTGCATCTTCAGATTTATGGCTGGATCCTGAAGAGCGCCGGATTCACTCCCTGCCCCGCGCTCGTGAACAGCAACGGCGTAGACATACCCAGTGGATGTCCCATCGACGTGGTGGTGTTGGACTATCGGCTGACCGGCGGCATGAAGGCCACCGATGCCGCGCGGCTCGTAAGCGGCGCCTACCCCGATGCTCCCATTATCCTGCTCTCGGATGTGTATGGGATTCCGGACGACATTGCCCCTTACATCAAGGCCTTTGTGCGCAAGGGAGAGCCGGAAAAGCTCATCGCGACGGTGAAGAAGTGCGCCCATCTGCCCGATAACGTAGCCGGAGAGTAAATTGCTTGCGGCTTTTCCACACAACCCGTTTTTGCGGGCTGTGCATCTTAGCGGGCAACTTAGCAAACACTGCGCCGGAAAATACCCGGACCATGCCTCGGAGCATGACCGCCTCCGCGCGGCAAGTGTGCAAATGACTCATCGAAAGGAGATGCTCTTTGGGCCTCCGCGCTACGGCGCCATTCCCCATGAAAGTCCGATTGCTGCTGTTGTTGCTGTTCAGCGTGACACTGTGCGCGGCAGAACCCGCGCGGACTCCACAAAGACTAAAATCGCTCTCGCTTGAACAGCTCGGAAAAATTGAAGTGACGACGGTGTCGAAGCAGCCTGAAGAGGTGTGGAACACGCCCGCGGCCATTTACGTCATCACGCAGGATGATATCCGCCGATCCGGGGCAACGTCGCTGCCGGAGTTGCTGCGCATGATTCCCGACGTGCAGGTCTCGCGCATGCAGAGCGACAACTGGGCCGTGGGAATACGCGGATTCGCCAGCCAGTTCTCCAAAGGACTTCTCGTCCTTATCGACGGGCGCAGCGTCTACACGCCGCTGTTTGAGGGCGTCTACTGGGACGCGCAGGACACTCTGCTCTCAGACATTGACCGCATCGAGATCATTCGCGGGCCGGGCGGCACCATGTGGGGCGCCAACGCCGTGAACGGAGTCATCAACATCATCACCAAACGGCCCCGCGACACTCAGGGACTGCTGGCCTCCGTCGATACCGGCGACCTCGACCGCTTCATCGGCGGAGTCCGCGAAGGCTTTCATCCCAGCCCCAATCTCTTCGCCCGCATTTACGCCAAGGGTTTTACGCGCGAGGCGGAAGCCAATCCGGGAGGCGACGCCTACGACCAATGGCATCAGGCGCGCGGCGGCTTTCGCGCGGAATGGGACGCGGATGGGCGCGACCGCTTCAATCTGCAAGGCGACATCTATCAGGGAAAAAGTGGCGCGCAGACCGCCGTGGGACAATTTCTGCCCGTCCCGGCGCAACTCGTTATCGATGACATGCAATCGGTTTCGGGCGGCAACCTCATGCTGCGCTGGGACCGCGCCCTGGCGGACGACTTCAGCTTTTACCTCCGGGCGTACTTTGACCGCACCAACCGGCAGACAATCCAGTTCGGCGAAACCCGCAATACCTTCGACGTGGATTTTGTGGGCCACCTCGCCAACCTGCCCCGCCAGAACATCACAGCCGGTCTTGGCCTGCGCCTCAGCCCCAGCTTCATCATCCAGAACCAGCCCACCGTGGACTTTCCTCCGCATCGCACCACGGACTACATCTACAGCGCGTCGCTGCGCGACAGCATCGCCCTTGTTCCCGACCGCCTGGACCTGGTCCTCGGGTCCAAGTTTGAGGACAACAATTTCAGCGGATTTGAGATTCAGCCCAGCGCGCGCCTGCTGTGGACGCCCCGCGATCACATGACTTTCTGGGGCGCCGTCACCCGCGCCGTTCGCACCCCCGGCCGCCTTGACCAGGACCTGCAGCTTACCGGCTACGCTCCTATCGAACCAGTTCCCGGCCTGCCGTTTTTCGCCCACATCGAGGGCAACCCCAACTTCAAATCGGAAATTCTGATCGGATACGAGGCCGGCTATCGCCAATTGCTCCGGCACAATCTCTATGTGGACATCGCCGCCTTTCATAATCAGTACGACGACCTGGGAGGCTTCGGCGCCATCTCGTTTTCAGTCCCTACAACCCCGTATCCTTATCTCCAGTTGAATGCTCCCTACGCCAATGCGATCAAGGGCACCACGGACGGGCTGGAGATCGCGCCTGACTGGAAGCCGTTTCGCTGGTGGGCGCTGCGCGGCAGCTTCTCACATCTCCACCTCGATCTCCGTCCAAGGAAAGGCTTCTCCGATACCGGGACGGTGGCCTCCGATGAAGGCTCCAGCCCCCATCGCATGGCCTCAGTGCAATCCATGCTCACCCTGCCCCACGGCATTGAATTCGACCAGGACTACCGCTTTGTGAGCGCTCTGCCGGCACAGAACGTTCCCAGCTACCAGACCATGGACGCACACCTGGGGTGGACCATCGGCAGGCACTTCACCATGGCCGCCAATGGGCGCAATCTTCTCCAGCCACGCCACCGCGAATTTACCGGAGACAACGGGAACGCGGTTGGCATTCGCCGAAACCTTTACGCCAGCCTCGCATGGCGGCCGTGAGGACGCCCATGCGCGTGCTCCGCGGAAGCTCTCCGGCTGTGCGCCTGCTGGCGCGCCTTGGCTGCGCCCTGCTCTGCCTTTTCGTCGCGTTTCCCATCGGCCTGGCGGTCTCCGCCCAGCCTGTGTCGGAGTATGACGTGGAGGCCGCCTACCTCTATAACTTCGGCAAGTTCGTGCGCTGGCCGGACTCCGCCCAAAAGAGCCCCACCTTTGACATCTGCATTCTCGGAGACGACCCCTTTGGCGGCACGCTCGAAAAGCTCATTGCCAACGACCACATGGGCGGCAGGCCAATTCGCAAGCGCATCATCGGCCGCTCCTCCGAAGCATCAGGATGCGCCATTGTCTATATCTCTGATTCGGAAGCTGGAAACCTGCACAGGATCCTCGCACACTTTGCGGGCAGCGGCGTGTTGCTGGTCAGCAATTTGCCTGATTTTGCGCAACAGGGAGGCATGGTTCAGTTCGTCATCGAGGGAGACCGCGTTCGGTTCAAGGTGAATCTTAACCCGGCCAACCAGAGTCATTTAGTGTTGAGCTCCGAACTGCTCAAAGTTGCTGTAAACGTGACGGGAAGTCCGCAGGGAGGGGTGACGCGATGAAGCTCTCCTTCCGGGCGAACACCATTTCGGCCAAGCTGACCTGGATGAATCTGTTGGTCACGGCATGCGCGCTGCTGCTGGCGTGTCTTTCATTCCTTGCCTACGACTTCTTCTCCTACCGGGAGAGCCTGATCCAGAATCTCTATTCAGTGGCCCAGATTGCCGGGACCAACAGCGTCACGGCCCTGATGTTCGATGATCCGCAGGCCGCCCAGACCACGTTGAGCGGTCTCGTAAATTCCCCCGATGTGCTCGCCGCCGCAATTGTTTCTGAAGACGGCCGGGTGTTTGCCGAATACCGGCAACCCGGCGTGAAAACCGGCATCGAACTCCGCACCATGGACCCGAATGCCACACACGCCGAGTGGACCGAGGGAAACCAGGTCCTGGTGGGCTATCGAATCAAGTTCTCCGGCAAGAGCGTGGGCACTGTCTACATTTTGGCGCATTTCAGCGAACTTGGGCGGCGCCTGCACCGGTACGGGCTTATCGTTCTTGTTATTTTCATCCTGAGCATTGCAGCCGCCGCGCTGGCGACAAAAGTCTTTCGACGCCTGGTGACACAGCCCATCATCGCGCTTGCCGGCACCGTGCGCCTCATCTCCCGCGAGAAGGACTTCTCTCTGCGCGCCCAGCAAACCACCAGCGAGGACGAAATCGCCGTGCTGGTGGAGGCGTTCAATAACATGCTTCAGGAAATCCAGGCCCGCGACAACGCCCTGGCTGAAGCTCGCGAGGGCCTCGAAAAACGGGTCCAGGAGCGCACCGCCGAGCTGCGCGCGGCCAACAAGGAGCTGGAGGCCTTTTCTTACTCGGTTGCCCATGACCTGCGTGGGCCGCTCGATGTGGTCAGCGGCATGACCTACGTCATGCAGGCAACCTACAAGGACAAGCTGGGCGAGGAGGGGGCGGAGATGCTGGAATCCGTACAGCGCTCCGCCAAGAGCATGGCCAGCCTCATTGACGACCTGCTGAACCTTGCCCGCGCCACAACCGTCGGGATTGAGCGCAGGCAGATCGACCTTACCGCCATGGCGCAGTCCGTGGCCGAAGACCTGGTCGTCACCAATCCGGACAGGAAAGTGCAATTCACATTTGCTGAAGGCGCGGTGGTGAGTGCCGACCAGGGCCTGATGAGCGTGGTGATGGACAACCTGATCCGCAACGCCTGGAAATACACGTCCCACCACGACCGCTCTTCGATTGAATTTGCCTGGACGGTGCGCGGCGGCAGAAGAATTTTCTATGTGCGCGACGATGGAGCCGGGTTCGACCCGCGCAAAGCCGAGCGCCTCTTCCAGCCTTTCCAGCGGCTGCATTCCTCAAGCGAATTTCCCGGCACCGGCATTGGACTCGCCACCGTGCAGCGCATCATCGCCCGGCATGGCGGACGCATCTGGGCCGAAGGCGAGGTGGAACACGGCGCGACCTTCTACTTCACCCTGTGAAGCCGCCAATCTCTATTGGCGAATGTCCGTCGCAGATTTATTATTGATTCCGCAACCCTCAAAGATGAAAATCCAATACCCCTCTGGAGATTCCTATGCCGTGGTATGTTGACAAGTTTCAGGAACTGGCCACCAAGCGGGGCGCCACTTCCTCGCCCTGGGACCAGTCCGAATACATTGCGGACAATATGCCGCAAAGCCTGAAAAACGGAGTGTGCCAGGCGCTCGTGGCCATGTGGATGGCCAGCCGCGGCGATTGGTCCGTGTTCAAGAACATCGTGAAAACTCCCGGCGGCAAGGCCCATGTGCGCGGCTTCATGAATCTTCAGCACGAAGGCATTCGGGTCGACTCGCTCAAGGACCGCGGCGATGTCACGAGCTATTTCCGGCTCCAGGCCGAGATCTTCGGAATCAAATACACGGGCAAACAGCGAAAGGGCAACCCGGTGGATGCCTGGAAGATCGCCCCGATGGTGAAGTCCGCACCCGCCTACTACTACCTCAATTTTTATGGGAACACCGGCGGCCACTCGGTCGGCTTCGTCAAGTCGTCCAGCGCTGTCACTTTTTATGATCCGAATTGTGGAGTGGCTTTCTTTCCCGCCGGGACCGGCCTCACCCATTTCCTCCAGGACTTCCTGCAAGCTGTCTATTCCACGCTCAACACGGATTTCTTCGTCGAGCAATTCCAGTCGAAATAGCGAAAGCTCCGAGACGCGAAAAGCCCGCTCCGAGCAGCGGGCTTTTTTGTGCTTGGTCAGGAATACATTTCTCTTTGAAAAACAAATTGACGCTGCGCAATAGCCCAAGTATCCTGAGTCACCCCCAGACAAGGTACACCTATGAACGCACTTAGACGTTACCTCGGGGGAATCTTCGGCTTCACCGCAATCCTCCTCGCCTGGCCCGTCGTCTTCAGATATCGCACGCTCGTGCATGCCGGGTCAGGCAATCCATATTTCACTCGCATCGCAACCTTTTATTTGGGAGCGCTCTTTCTCAATGGGGCCGCGGCTTGGGCCATCTTTACCAGGAAGTCCTCCGCGCGGGTGCTGGGGCTTCTCGCCAGCGTTTCGCCGGCCTTGGTCCTGTTTGCAATCGAGTACCGGTTCCACGTCCACCTGTTTCGCGTGCCGTGGATCCCAATTGGGCTTGCCTTTGCGGGGCTGATAGCCTTCCTGCCCCGCTCCGCCGCGCAATCGGCGGGCAAAGCAAGTGCCCCTGTTCGTATCCCGGGCGATGGAACAATTCCCTGGGTCGGAACAGCGGTATGGATCGTCGGAGGCGTGGGGTTCCTCTACGGGCTCCGCTGGTGGGCGGATTGGGCGCATGCGCAGGGCCTTCCGCGGGATAGAGGAGCGAGCTTCTACCTGCAGCTCGTGCTTGTCGACCTGGCTGTCGTTCTCCTGCACGAGCTTGGCCATGCGATCACTGGACTGGCGC
>DASTXK010000196.1:0-4274 GCA_035765555.1 Acidobacteriaceae bacterium | reverse complement strand
TGACTGTCTGGGCTTTGGAGCGGTTTGCGGGCGCGGAAGCGGAAGGCGAAGCGGGTGATATCGACTTGCACGTCTTCGAATCCGGCGGCTTCGAGGCGGCGGGGCATCGAGTGCGGGTCCACCATGGATACTTTTTCGAAGAGGTGAAGCACGGTGAGCAGCGGGCTGGCGGGGCTGTCGGCGCCGGCGAAGATGCCTCCGGGGCGCAGGACGCGAAAGGCCTCGGCGAAGAGCTGGTCCTGGCGCGGGGCCGGGGTGACGTGGTGGAGCATCATGAAGCAGACGGCGGCGTTGAAGGCGGAGTCGGGGATCGGGAGCGCGGCGGCGTCTCCGCAGAGCACCGTCATGCTGGGCAACGAGGCGCGGGTGCGCAGGCCGCGGGCCAGGCGCTGATCGGATTCCACACAGGTCAGCGATTCGCAGCGGGGCAGCAGCAGGTCGGTGGAAGCGCCGTAGCCGGGGCCGAGTTCCAGCAGGTTGGGGCCGAGGTCGAGGCCTTCCAGCGCCCAGGGAAGAACGTGGAGACGCATGGTCTGTCTCCACATGCCTGAATTGCAGAACCGCCGGTGAAACAGGTTCATTCCCTCTCCAGCGTGATGCCGCGACGGCGCGCCATTTCCTGCCCAACGGCCTCCTTCCCGGAGTCGGAGAGCAGGGCGCGGGCTGCCGAAAAGACCTCTGTCTCTTCAAGGCGAATGTGGCGCTCATAAAAGCCGAGCAGGTTGTTGAGGATTTCCCGGAGCCGGTCGAGGTCGGGTTGCGGGCAGACGTTGGAGGCGAGCCAGCGGCGGCAGATGGCGTCCACTTCGAGGTGCTGCTGGTCGGCCCAGCGATGGTCGCTTTCGAGTGCGTCGATTTTGGCGAAGACCGCGCCGATTTCCGGGCTGCGGATGCGGCGCAGATGCGGGAAGAGCGACTCCTCCTCGTCGGCGGTGTGGCGCGGGCCGGACTCGCGGAAGTAGCGGAGGGCTTTTTCGAGGATGGTGCGCTGGTCGGCGTTCAGGGGTTCGGCGGTGGCTTCGGACGCTACCCGGATGAGGGTCTTGAGGAAGAAGAGGATGCGCTTGTGGCAGTCCTCCAGCATTCCGATAGGCTCGTGAAAATCGTGTTCCGGTTTTTGGCCAATCTGCAACAGCATGAACTTGCTTCTCCTTTCACGCCGCGAAGCTCGCGGTCCGGCCTCGCGGCGTAAAGGAGGCTAGAGCCTATCAGCCCGCTACTTCGACGCCCTCGCGGCCGAGGCGCGAATAGTCGTAAGCTTCAAAGTCGACGACCGGGGTCTGGACGAAGTTCTCTTCAAGCGGCGGCGACTGGATGCTCCATTCGAGGCCGGGGACGTTCCAGGGGTTTCCGCTGGCGACCTTTCCGTACTTAAGAGACCAGACGAGGTAGAGCATGGGAAGCAGGTATCCGATGGCCAGAACCGAAGCGCCCGCGGTGGAGAGCACGTTCAGCACCTGGAACTCGGCCGGATAGGACCAGTAACGGCGGGGCATTCCCAGATAGCCGAGGATGAACTGCGGGAAGAAGGTGAGGTTAAATCCGATGAACAGGATGAGGGCGGCCATCTTGCCCAGGCCCTCGGGATACATTCGCCCTGTCATTTTGGGCCACCAGAAATGCAGTCCGGCCATGATGGCGCTGACCATGCCTCCCACCATGACGTAGTGGAAGTGGGCCACGATGAAGTAGGTCTCGGTAAGGTGGATGTCCATGCCGAGCGTAGCCAGGAAGATGCCGGTGAGTCCGCCCATGGTGAACAGGCCGATAAAGCCCAGCGCGTAGAGCATGGGGGTGTCGAACGAGATCGACCCCTTGTACATGGTGGCCGACCAGTTGAAGACCTTGATGGCCGAGGGCACGGCGACCAACATGCTCATCAGCGAGAAGACCAGCGCCGAGTAGTTGGAGATGCCCATGATGAACATGTGGTGCGCCCAGACGAAGAAGCTGAAGACCGCGATGCCCACCGAGGAGAAGGCGACGGCGGTGTATCCGAAGACGCGCTTGCGCGAGAAGGCAGAGATGACCTCGGAAACGATGCCCATGCCGGGCAGAATCATGACGTAAACGGCGGGGTGCGAATAGAACCAGAACAGGTGCTGGAAGAGCAGCGGGTCTCCGCCCATGCTGGGATCGAAAACGCCGAGGTGCGTGATGCGCTCCACCACAACCAGCGCCAGTGAGATGGCGATGACCGGCGTGGCCAGAATAAAGATGATGGCCGTCGCGTAATAAGACCAGATGAAGAGCGGCAGACGGAACCACGTCATGCCGGGGGCGCGCAATCGATGGATGGTGACGACGAAATTGACGCCTGTCAATATGGACGAGAATCCGGCTATGAATATACCCATGGCCGCGGCTATGACGTGGGTATTGATGTAGTGGGTGCTGAGCGGAGTGGTGAAGGTCCAGCCGGTATCGACGCCGCCCCAGATCATCATGTAAAGCTCAAAGCATCCGCCGGTGACGAACAGATACCAACTGAGCAGATTGAGGCGCGGGAAGGCGACGTCCTTGGCGCCGATCATGATGGGGATAAGGAAGTTCCCGAAAACCGCCGGGGCGATTGGCACCAGGAAAAAGAACACCATGATGATGCCGTGGATCGAGAACAGCTTATTGTAGGTGTCGGCGGCCACAAGGTCGCCGGCGGGAGTCAGCAGTTCAAGCCGGATGAGGGCCGCCGCGGTCCCGCCGATCATAAAGAAGAAGACGGTGGTCAGAAGATAGAGGATGGCAATGCGCTTGTGGTCCAGCGTAAGCAACCACGACTTCAGGCCATAGCGGCAGTTCAGATAAGTGGTACGCGGCGGTGTTGCCAGGGGAGCCGATGCAGTCGCCATGGGCTTCACGTCCTCAATTCAGTAGTCGGTCTTTTTTTCAGGCCCTCCGGATACCCAGTAGAGCTTCGGGCTGAATTGTAGGCGAGATTTCCGCGCCTTTCAATGGCGCAATGCGAGTGACGCGAATTTTGAAGATTTCCGGGCCGCGAACAATGTATTTCCATTCGGCCTGGCCGGGGCGGAGCGAGTCCATCTGGCGGTTGAGCGGGATGGGGTCGTGGTCGTTGACGATGATGAGGGCTTCGCCCACAGTGAGCCCGTCAAATGTAGAAAAAATAAGAGGATGGCGCTGCGGGCCGGGTATCTGGCGGACGTCGATGATCTGCTCGTCCGTGACCTTTTTCTCAGCGGGCGCAGCCCCGGCGGCTATGACAAATAGGGACGAGTCCTCGTGGGATTCAAGATGGTGGGGCTGGTTGCCCTCAATCTGGACAGCCTCGCCGGCGTGGAGGTCGACGGGCGTCTTGCCGTCAAAAAAGGTGACGTGGCCGGTGACGGCGTAGACCGTGACAATGTCCTTATTGGCGTGCTCGGGCACGGCCTGGCCCTTGCGCAGGTTCAGCAGGACCAAGCGGTATCCGGCGCGGTTGACCAGCACCTTGGGCAGGAATCTTGCATCGTCATATTCAATGAGGTCGCGAACGTTAAATTTGGGCATGAAACGGGAGTCTCCAGACTTCGGTAAAGTATTGGGTTCAGTTTCAAGGCTATTCGGCGGGCCAGTGAACTGCCGTGACCTAGGTCACAGGAAGCTTTTTCGATTCGGGAAAGTCTATGAAATGGGGAGGGTTGGCATGATTCAACTGAAGCGGGTGTACGAAGCGGCGTCGCGGGATGACGGAACGCGATTTCTTATCGAGCGGCTGTGGCCCCGGGGCATCAAAAAGGAATCGCTGAAGATGGATGCCTGGATCAAGGAGGCGGGGCCGAGCACGGAGCTAAGGCAGTGGTTCAGCCATGATCCGGCGAAGTGGGCTGAATTTCAGCGGCGGTATGCGAAGGAGTTGGACGGCCGGGCGGAGGTGCTGGAGCCGATCCGCAAAGCGGCGAAGCACGGAACCGTGACGCTGCTCTACAGCTCGCACGATGAGGAGCACAACAACGCCGTGGCGCTGAAGGGATATCTGGGGAAGAACAAAAGCTAAGAGCTAATAGCTGTTCTTGAGCGATTTAAGTCACAGCGGGGCCTGCCGGGGCGGATGCAACAATAGAAGGTGGAGACAAAAATGACGGCGACCCTCTCCCGGAGCGCTCCGGTGGATGATGCGCGCATAGCCAATGAGCGGCGCAGCCAGCAATTAGTAACGGCGTTTGTGGCCAGCGGGCTGGTTTTTATGCTGCTGCCGGGGACGTTCCTCGGCGTGTGGAACCTGCTGAGCATTTCGTCGGCGCACGGGCCGGGGGAGATTTCGCAGGCATGGCTGC
>DASTXK010000195.1:0-2971 GCA_035765555.1 Acidobacteriaceae bacterium | reverse complement strand
GGTGATGCGTCCGCCCGCGCCTGTGCCGGAAACCTGGCTGAGGTCGAGATTATTTTCCTTGGCGATTTTGCGAACCAGCGGCGAGGAGCGGGCGTGTTCCGCCTCAGCCCGGGCCGCCGGGGCAGGAGCCGCCGCTTGTGGTGCGGGCGCCGGTGGTACTGCCGGGGCCGCGGCTTGCGCCGCCGCGGGCGCCGTGACTGCCGGAGCAGCCGCCGGAGCGCCTGCCGCGCCTCCGATGACCGCCACGACGGTGTTGATCTGGACGGTGTTCCCGGCCTCAACCTTGATCTCGGTCAGGACGCCAGCCGCCGGAGAGGGAATTTCCGCGTCTACCTTGTCGGTGGAAATTTCAAAGAGCGGCTCGTCGCGCTCGACCTTGTCGCCAACCTGCTTGAGCCATTTGGTGATGGTGCCCTCGAAGATGGACTCGCCCATTTGCGGCATGACCACATCGGTCGCAGGGCCAGCGGGTGCTGAGGCAGCAGGAGCGGCAGGCTGCGTTTTAGGCGCCGCCGGGGTCGTGTCGTCCTGGGGCTTGGGTGAGGATGCGGCGGGCGCGGCTTCCGTCTTCGCCGCAGCCGGGGCCGCGGTGGCCGCCGCTCCCGCGCCGGATTCGTCAATCACCGCGACGACGGTGTTGATCTGCACGGTTGTGCCGTCGGCAACCTTAATCTCCTTCAAAACGCCCGCGGCGGGCGAGGGAATCTCCGCATCCACCTTGTCGGTCGATATCTCAAAGAGAGGTTCGTCGCGGTCGACCTTGTCGCCGGGCTTCTTCAGCCATTTGGTGATCGTTCCCTCAAAAATCGACTCGCCCATCTGGGGCATGACTACATCGGTAGGCATCAGAAATCCTTTCTAATATCCATGCTGCTGTGCGGAGCGCGGCGAACGCGCAATCTTTGATTATAAGGCTAAGAAGCGCGTGGTTAGAAAGCGGTTAGCCGAGAGGCGGGCTGCCAGAGCTGCCGCACAAACAGAGACGCGGAGAAGCATTCCCGAATCCGCCGATTATCCCGTTTCTTTAGAGACCTGACTTACTTGCGGCTGTTAATCTTCGACCATGGGAATTTCTATTCACAATATCGAAATTACCCTGCTGGTGCTGGTGGTATTGGTGGCGCTGCTGGCGGTGTTCGCGCGCCGGCTCAAGGTGCCCTATCCCATCATCCTGGTGCTGGGCGGACTCGCCCTGGGCTTTATCCCCTGGGTTCCCGATGTCCGCCTGAGTCCGACCGTTGTTTTTTTGGTGATTCTCCCGCCGCTCATCTTCGCCAGCGCGCTCAACACTCCGTGGAGGGAATTCAAGTTCAACATCATCAGCATCTCGATGCTCGGGCTGGGGCTGGTGATTTTTACGGTGGTCGGAGTCGCGGTATTCGCGCACCTCGTCATTCCCGGTTTTGACTGGCGCACGGGAGCGGTGCTCGGCGCGCTGATTTCTCCGACGGACATCATCGCCGTCAGCGCCATCGCAAAGCGCGTCGGGCTTCCCCACTCGGTGCTTCAGGTCATTGATGGCGAGAGTCTCATTAACGACGCGGCGGGCCTGCTGGCCCTGCAGTTCACCACAGCGTTGGTCGTTTCCGGCTCAGTCCCTTCCCTCTCCCAGGGCTTCGGCCAGTTGGTGTGGCTGATCGTCGGGGGCGTCGCGGTTGGAATCCTCATAGCTTTTCTGGTGACGCGCTTCGACCGACTCCTCATTGGGCGTTTCTCCGCCGGGACCGACCTGCAGATGCTGGTCTCGCTCGCCACTCCTTATTTCGCGTACCTGCTCGGCGAGGCCATCGGCGCTTCGGGAGTTCTGGCTACTGTGGCCTGCGGACTCTATGTGGGTCGCAGTCTGTCGGAAACCGTGAGTTCCCGCGCGCGGCTCGATACGCGCGTGGTGTGGAACACGGTGGATTTTGCGCTCAACGGATTCGTCTTCATCATCATTGGGCTGCAACTGCCGTCGATTCTCAGCGGCATCAGCAGAAACGGAACAATCCCACTGGACTGGCCGCGCATGATCGGCGAAGCGCTGCTGGTGTGCGCCATCGTAATCGTGCTGCGCTATCTTTGGATTCTGCCCGGCGCGCGGATCGCGCATTTCCTTCGCACGCGCTTGCAGAAGCAGAAGATTCGGACCACCAGCAAGCGCGAGCTCGTCGTGATGGGCTGGAGCGGAATTCGGGGCGTGCTGACTCTGGCCGCCGCACTCTCGGTGCCGTTCGTTACAGACACCGGCACGCATTTCCCGAACCGCGAGGCCATCATCTTTCTTGCCTATGCCGTGATTCTCGTTACGCTGGTAGGCCAGGGCCTCACACTTCCCGCTCTTATCCGGCGGCTGGGCATTTCCGAGCCCAAGTCAGAACAGGACGAAGAGCGCGAGGCCCGAAAGACAATGCTCCAGTTCGTCATCCAAACGCTGCGCGGAATGGACACAAGCGAGGATGAAATTGCAACCCAGGCTGTCGACCAGCTCATTCGCGTCTATGACCAGCGGCTTCAGGGGATTAGTTCCACTTCAGAAAAGCAGGTTGAGGCGCAGCTTGACCGCAAGTATCGCGAGGTTGCGCGCCGGCTGCGCACTGCTCAGCGCCGCGAGCTGAACCGGCTGCGGAACCAGGGCCGGTTCCGCGAGGCGACACTCCGGCGGCTGGAGCGCGAGCTGGACCTCATGGAGCTTCGCTGGGGCGATTGAGGCTTCAGTGTCCCGGCGGCTTCGGGGCTGATGGCGCAACCTTCGGCGTCCAGATGCGGAACCGTCCGCTGACGTGCAGCATGTTCAGCAGGTAGAGCATTCCATCGTAGTAGCGCTCGTGCCCGGAAGGGATGGGCGCGTCCCAAAGCGCCTTGGTGAACTCGGCGGCCCGCGCCTTGTCGGTGGCGGCCAGGCTCGCCGCGGCGTTGGTCGCGACCAGTCCCGTCGAGTGAGTTTTCTGAATCTCCTTGCCATCGAGCGTGTATAGGTCGCCATACTTGT
>DASTXK010000194.1:0-6011 GCA_035765555.1 Acidobacteriaceae bacterium | reverse complement strand
CGCTATCTGGAACCCGTCAAGTTCCACCGCAATCGACTGCCGAATCGTCTCCACCGAAAGTACGAAACGGTTCCCCGACTTGGTCCGCTGAACGATTCCGCGCAACCCCGCCAGCGGCCCGGCCACAATCTGAACCGGATTGCCGGCGGAAAGGTATGGGTGCGGCCCCACTTCCTTTCCGCTGATCAGGATTTTACGCAGCGATTCAATCTCATCATCCGCAATCGGGCTCGGAGTCACCCCCGATCCCGCATAGTGCAGCACCCCCGGCACCTGCAGAGGCTGGTACCGCTCCCGCATTGCGGTCCGCACAAACACGTATCCGGGAAACAATGGCAGCGATACCCGGCTCGACCGCTTGTTCCAGCGATGCACCGCCTGGTACAGCGGCAGAAAATACGCCAGGCCCCGCTCTTCAAAGTGCCGCGCCACCGCCTTCTCATGGCGCGCCCACGTGTAAACCGCATACCACCGCGGGCGATTCTCAACCACTAGAATTGGACCGCCCGGTTTGGGCTCAGGTCCCGGATATACCGCTTCGTCGCGGAGCGTCATTATGCACCTTTTTCCGCAAGGCTTCGCCATCCTCAACCGCACGGAGGGCTTTTCCCACAGCTTCTGCTCCGCAAAAACATTTGAACCATGGCAGAAGTCTTGCTGAAAACTTCACCCGGCGCATTCAACGCTTGCCGCTGGGCTGCTCAATCTCCGCAATCATAACGCTCTCCGGAAACCGTTCAAGGGGTCAATCTTCTCTTTTTCATCTCAATTCCGAGCAACTCTTTTCTTAAACAACTACTCTTTTAGAAAGATGAGCTTTGACGATCCAGATCGTATTTTGCTAAAGTTTTCCACACCCTCGGACAAAGGGCCAACTTGCCCGAGGATAGCTGGAACGGTGGGGTCGAAAATCTCGCATCCAATGAGAATTCCTTCCCCGTGATTTTCGTGGTTCACCGCGCGTCCTCCCCCTCGGATGCGCGTTATTAGCATCTCGCGTCGTCAGCGGCTTCCCCAGCCCCGCCTCGCGAAGTTGCTTAGCAAGGAGCCAGGGCCATGCTGAAACATTTTGCTACTCGGGAAGGCCCACCTCGAACAGTTGAATTCCCCCAGAATTTAACGTTTAGCGATCATGGTGTCCCAATGGAACTCCTTCAAAAAATCGAACTTCCTCACGTCTCCCGTCTGCTCATCTCAGACCGCACCCCTTTGGGCTGCGAACTCATGGCCAGGGGCCTTGAATCCGGCATTGGCCAAATCCAACTGGTCGCCCGCGCCACAAGCGGACCTGAAGTACTCCGCCTCGCTCAGGAACACAAACCGGACATCGCCCTGGTCAGCGCCGTGCTCTCAGACGGCCCTCTCGCCGGATTCAAGACCCTGCCTGTTCTCCAAAGCATGGTTCCGCGCTGCTCGGTTATCGTCTTGCTCGATGAAATGGATGTGGACCTCGTAGTGGATGCCTTCCGCGCCCACGCCCGCGGCATCTTCTTCCGCGCCGAACCTATCGAGAACCTCATCAAGTGCATCAACGCAGTTCACGAGGGACAGGTCTGGGTCGGCTCGCGCGAACTCCGGCTCGTTCTGGACGCCTTCTCCGAGTCCGCCCCCTTCCATGTCCCCACCAGCGCCGGACTCAACCTCACCCGGCGCGAGCTCGACATCGCCACACTCGTCGCCGCCGGCAAAAGCAACCGCCAAATCTCGCGCAGCCTCAACATCAGCGAGCACACCGTAAAAAACAATCTCTTCCGCATCTTTGAAAAAATAGGAGTGGGCAGCCGCGTCGAGCTGGCCGTCTTCATCATGAACGTCCACCAATACGCCCCCTTCCGCGGCCCCGCTTCGCTCGACAAACTCGCCGGCTAAGTCAGGTTTTTGCAAAGAGTACGGCTTCAGCGGTGCCGTAAGCCGCTGAAAAAATGCGCGGCTTAGCTGTCGAGGGATGGTTTTACTTTGGAAGAAAGTTGTTCAGCCGCGCCGAAAACTACCTGTTGATGTTGCATGCAAGCAATAACTCGCATCGCCCGCTTGTTGATGTTCGCTCAGGCAGTTTCCCCGCTTCATCTCGCAAATCATTGCGCCACATCATCACGTTTCTCCACCGCGCGTAGGAAAACCAAACCATCCCTTTCTGCGTCTCTTAAAAAGGCAGGTTGGCGCTCGAACCCAATCGAAAATCGTGTTCCAAGGAAGGGCAAGGCTCGTGTCTCAATACAAAGGTAAAGTCAAGTGGTTTAACAACGCCAAAGGCTACGGATTCATAGGACGAGACGACGGACCCGACGTTTTCGTCCACTACAGCGCCATCCAAATCGATGGATACAAGAGTTTGAAAGAGGGGGACGAGGTCGAGTTCGACATCGTTCAGGGGCAAAAGGGTCCACAGGCCGACCAGGTGGTTCGCCACCAGGACGCGGCCTGATCCTCGACGTTAGCGCGCCTCCGAACGATTTGGACCGCGCGCGCGCAACCAGAACCCAGCGCGGCTTCGCCCGGCTGGGTTTTTGCGCGCCCCCAAAATCCGTCAACCTCTACACCAAGACCCTCCCCTAAATCCCACAAATCAAAACCGCCAATTAACCCGACGGTGGCCTGCTCAACCCCGACGGTGGCCCACTCAAGCCATCTTTTGGCTTGAGTGGGGGACATGCTGAACGCCCCGGGTGCCCCGTCCTTGAAGGGCGCGCAGCTCACTGCAAGGGTGGAATTCCGCATAATCTCCTCAGGCTGTCATGTTGAGCGAAGCGCATCTGCGGTTTGATCGGTGGCACCGCTGACCGCCTTTTGGTTCTTGTCTTATATTGCCCGTTGCCTGTCTGGACCCCGGCCCTTTTCCCTGTTTTTTTGTCAACCCCCACAGCCCGAAATATTTTCTAACTCCTTCATTCCACAAGCCAAAAAACTTCGCCCGAGATGCATGTGAATTATTCCGGTTCGATAAAATAGATATAGAAACTAAATTTACTCAAAAGACCGCGCCATCTGCGGTCTTTTTTCTTTGCTCCTGAAACGCCGCCTTTTTGACCAGGGAGCAACAACGCGAACCAGGGACCCAGCGCGCTTGGTTTTCGCCTGCTGAGGAAAAAAGCACGTATTGCTGGACGCGCAGTCCGGCCCAGAACGGAAGGAGAACCACCGATGGCCCAGTCCAAACCTGCTGCTCTTTGCAGCCACCTCATGCCCTCTGGCAAGCTCTGCCGCGGAGTGGCGCTCCGCAATGAGCACTATTGCCGCTCCCACATCCGCAACTACCGCATCCTCGAACTTGACCTTGCCCGCAACGCCGCCATCGAACGGCTTGCCCTTGAGGTCCGGCGCATGGATCTCCACGACCTTCTCGTCGTTATCAAGGACAGACTCGTGATCCTGAGCCGGTCCTATACCATCGCCCGCTTCCCGGAAATTTGCTTTCTCCTCACCGTCGCCATTGACTGGCTTTACGACGCAAGATCTGAAGAATCAAACCTCAGCCCGCAAGTCCCGCTCGATCAAGCCCCTGAGGACATTGAGCAGCTAAGCCCCAGTGAAATCAATCAGATGATTGCAGGACTCTTCAAATCAAACACATAGCGAAGGGCTAATCCGTAAATCCCATAGAATCAAACATCTCTAACTTCCACAAAAAATGAAATTCAAAAATTCGAACTTGAACCGGCTGCGACGAATGTCCAATGGCTAATGGGTAATGGTTGTTGGCTTCTCCTCTTCCCCTTTCCCCTTTCCCCTGTTGCCTGTTGATGTATCGTAGAACTGCCATGGACAATCGCACCATTGCCCAGCTCTTCTACGAAACCGCGGACCTGCTGGAAATCAGCGCGGGAGACCCGTTCCGCATCCGCTCTTACCGGCGCGCCGCCGAGGCCGTCGAGTGCTCCACGGTTCAGCTAAGCGAGATTGCGGACGACCCGAAAAAGCTCCTCGCCATCCCCGGCATCGGCAAGGGAATGGCCGCCAACATCCGGGAGATGCAGACCACCGGAAGCCTGCCTCTCCGCGACGAACTCTTGCTCAAGTACCGCCCCTCCATGCTCGACCTGCTCAAGCTGCCGGGCATGGGACCCAAGTCCGTCGCGCTCCTGTGGGAGGCGCTTCAAATCGCTTCAATTGAGGAGCTTGAAGCGGCAATCCTCGCGGGACGCTTGAATGATCTTCCCCGCTTCGGAGCGAAGCAGATCGAGAAGCTCCGCAAGGGCATCGAGGACTACAAGCGGAACTCCGGCCGCTTCCTCATCGACACCGCCGAGACCGCCGCGGAGAAGCTCGTCGCCTACCTCAAGACTTTTCCGGGACTCGACACCATCGAGCCCGCCGGTTCCCTGCGCCGGGGCCGTGAAACCTGCGGCGACCTCGACATCCTCGTCACCGGCCCGGCCTGCGCCGAAGACAAGGTGGCCGCCGCCGTCGAGCACACCGCCGCCTATCCGGCCATCGTGGACCTCATTGCCAAAGGCCAGAACAAGGTCAGCTTCCGGCTCCGCAACGGCCTTCAGGTCGATGTGCGGCTCCTGCCGGAAGCCTCCTACGGCGCGGCGCTCCAGTACTTCACCGGATCAAAGGCCCACAACGTCAGCATCCGCCAGCGCGCCCTCAAGCGCGGCTATACTCTCAACGAGTACGCCCTGGCCCGCGTTGACGACGGCTCCATCGTCGCCGGAGCCACCGAGCACGATATCTACCAGGCCCTCGGCCTCCAATGGATTCCCCCCGAACTCCGCGAGAACAACGGCGAGATCGAGGCCGCTGAGGCGGGCACATTGCCCATCCTCATCGACCAGCCCGACATCTGCGGCGACGTCCACATGCACACCACCGCCACCGACGGACGCAACAGCATCCGCGAAATGGCCGAGGCCGCCATCGCGCGTGGTTACGAGTACATCGCCATCACCGACCACTCCAAGAACTTGGCCATGACGAACGGCCTCGACGATGCCCGCGCCCTCGAGCACATCCAGCGCATCCGCGAGGTCGAGCAGGAGCTTGAGGGTCGCATCCGCATCTTCACCGGGATCGAGGTCGATATCCTCGCCGACGGCGCGCTCGACCTCTCCAACGAAGTCCTGGCCCAGCTGGACGTCGTGATCGCCAGTGTTCATTCGCTCTTCAACCAGCCTTTGGAGGAGACGACCGCTCGCGTCCTGCGCGCCATCGAGAACCCCTACGTCCGCATCCTCGGCCACCCCACCGGACGCCTGCTGCTCCGCCGCGAGGCCTTCCAGATTGACCTGCCGGCTGTGCTGCGCCGCGCCGCCGAACTCGGCGTCGCCGTGGAACACAACGCCTACCCAGACCGGCTCGACCTCCGCGACCGCGACCTGAGGCACGCAAAAGATCTGGGCTGCAACATCGTTATCAACACCGACGCGCATCATACCAGCCACATGGAGAAGATGCGTTACGGAATTCGTCAGCTTCGCCGCGCCTGGCTGCGGAAGCAGGATGTCCTCAACACTCTGCCTGCTGGCGAATTCCTCGCCGCGCTGCGCCCACGACACGCCTAATGCCGGGAGTACAATCGAGCACGCACCTATGAGCGAAGAGAATCCGTCCTACCGCATAGTCCTGATCGTCGTCATCGCAATCGTCGTAGTCGTCGGCGCCATCGCCGCCTATGTCTACTTTGGCCGCGAGCCCAATCCGTATCAGGGACAGATTCTCAGCGTGAACGTCTACCCCATTCATCGCGAACTAAAGCAGCCCACTACCACGGAAGGAACCGCCGGGCAAAAGCAGACCTACGACGCAGTTCTCGTCTTCGCCGACGTGAGCGTAAAGAACACCACGAATATCCCACTGTACCTGCGTGACATGACGGCCATTGTGGACCTTCCCAATGAGACCTCCCACTCCAGCGCCGCCTCCGGAGAGGACTTTCCCAAGGTCTTCATTGCCTATCCCGCGACCCGGCAGTACAGGAAGCCGCTGCTCGCCCGCGACACCACCATCCAGCCCGGCCAGCAGGTGCAGGGGCAGATGATCTTCAATTTCCAGATGAGTAAGGAGCAATG
>DASTXK010000193.1:0-10772 GCA_035765555.1 Acidobacteriaceae bacterium | reverse complement strand
CTGAGGGTCATGAGCGGCCTGCGGCCGATCCAGTCGGCGAGCATTCCCGAGAAGAGCGTGGAAAAGACGCTGCCCAGCAGCACGGCGGCCACAATGATGGAAAGCTGCCCGGCGCTGAGTCCGGACGTGGCTTCCAGATATGGCAGCGCGCCGCCGATGATGCCGACGTCCACTCCGTAGAGCAGGCCGCCAAGCCCCGCAACGAGCAGCAAAATGGTGTTCTGCAGCTTATAGTTCACCGCTGGAGACGGGACGCGCGCGTTTGCGGAGCTGGTGTTGGCCATTGGAAGTCAATTCATCATATAAGGAGCGCGACTGGCAAGGCGAGGATCAACGTGTAGGCGTATCTTGGGGCATATTGGGGAGTTTTTTCTGTGATCGTTAACTTCGCGCGGCGCGCTCACAACCATAACTGGAACCTGGATCCCATTACGCGCTCGCTCCTCGACACGGATTTTTACAAACTCCTGATGCTGCAATTCATCTGGAAGAATTTTCCGGAGACCAACACTACCTTCGCTTTGGTGAATCGTTCCCCGCAAATGCGGCTTGACGAAGGAATCGACTTCAATGAGCTGCGCGCGCAACTGGAACACACGCGCTATCTGCGCTTCCACAAATCGGAGCTGATCTGGCTCGCCGGCAACACGTTTTACGGGACGCGCGGCATCTTTGAGCCGGGATTTCTGGAGTGGCTGGAGCACGGCTTTCGGCTGTCGCACTACGATCTGTCCGTGCATGACGGACGAATCTCGCTGGTCTTTCGAGGGCTGTGGACCGAAACGACGATGTGGGAAATCTACGCGCTTTCCACGATCAGCGAAATGCGCACGCGCGCCGGTCTCAAGCGCCTGAGCGAGTTTGAGCTAGACATTCTCTACGCCCGCGCAAAGACGCGGCTCTGGGAAAAAATCGAGCGGTTGAGGGATGTTCCGGGGCTGAGCCTGAGCGATTTTGGCACGCGGCGGCGGCATAGCTTCCTGTGGCAGGAATACGTCGTGAAGGCGATGAGCGACGTGCTGGGCGAAAGCTTCAAGGGCACGTCCAATGCGTACCTGGCCTACAAGCACGATCTGGAAGCCATCGGCACCAACGCGCACGAGCTACCCATGGCGCTGGCGGCAATGGCGAACAACGATGAGAAACTGAAGCAGTCGCAGTACCGCCTGCTGGAAATGTGGCAGCAAACGTATCAAGGAGAGCTGCTGATTCTGCTGCCGGACACCTTCGGAACAACGCAGTTTCTGCGAGGCGCTCCCGAATGGGTGGCGGACTGGACCGGGCAGCGGGCCGACAGCAAGGACCCATTCGCCGCGGGCGAGGAATACATCGCCTGGCTGGAGGAGCGGGGGCGCGATCCGCGCAGAAAGCTGTTTATCGCGTCGGACGCGCTGGACGTGGAAGACATTGTGAAACTTCAGGAGCATTTTGCGGGACGCATCCGCTTCAGCGCGGGATGGGGCACGCTGCTCACGAACGATTTTCGCGGCTGCAATCCGCGCGGCGACCGCAGCTTCGATCCGGTAAACCTGGTCTGCAAGTTAAATACCGTCATGGGCAGGCCCACAGTCAAGCTCTCCGACGACGCGCGGAAAGCTATGGGGCCGCTGGAGGAAGTGGCGCGCTACCGGCGCGTGTTTGGAATGCGCGGCGTGGCGCACGCTCAACAATGAGAGAAAACCGGTGCGCGAGTGAGTGAAACGCGCACCGGCAAAGCCCTAAAAGCTGAAGCGGGCCTGGAGATCGAGAATGCGCGCACTGAGGGCTCCTGTCGCCTGCCCAAATTGCGGATTCGAATCGATCCCGTTATTACTGATGGTCTTTTGCATTGTTTTTACGTCGAGGTTGACGGTGTTGAAGAGATTGAAGGCATCCACGCGGAATTCGATTCGGGCATTTTCACCCAGCACTGGCATGTTGGGCAGTCCGAATGCCTTGGTGAGGGTGGCGTCAACGCTGCGGTAGTTAGGTCCATTCATGAAATTGCGAGCGACTCCGGGACGCTCCGGTAAGGTGGGGTAGACGTCCGGGAACGGGGTGGTGGCCGGTGTGAAGCTGGGAATCGTGAAGAAATTCAAAGCGCCGCCGGGATAATTCGTGTTTGGGTTTCCGGCTTCAAGTGAACTGTTGCTGGTGTCGCGTCCGGCGCCCCCCAGGTATGCGGCTGGCCGCAACTGCTTGTAGTCACTGCCGGCGCCGGTGTAATAGAGGTCGCCGGGAATGTTGTTGTAGACCGGTGTCCAGGGAAAGCCGGTGTGCAGATTGAGAATGCCGCTGACAGACCATCCACCTAATATCTTCTCCATCCAGCCGTAGCCGCCGCGGAAGAACACGGGCTGCCAGAGACCATAGAGCTTGAAGGCATCCTGAACGTTGAAGTCGGACCGGCCCCAGGAGAGGCGCTGATCGTAGGGATAAGGGTCCTGGTAAAAAGGCTGCGAGCCGTTATCCATGCTCTTGCTCCAGGCATATTCGGCATCGAGCAAAAAGCCATGACGGAAGTGATGGCGGACGGTGACGAGCATGGAGTTGTAGGCGGAGTTGCCTCCGTTTCCGTAGAAGCCCACACGGTTGACGGCAGGATTGAGCGGAATTCCACGCACAACTCCGAGTACATTCAGGTTCTGCTGGACGATCAGGTGGCGTCCGAGGCTCCCCTGATAGCCAACGGTGGCGACCCAGTTGTTGCCGAGGTCCATCTGGGTATCGAGCGAATAATGATAGTAGTACTGGGTGGGAAGATCCGCGGGAAATCCAGTGACAGCAAGTTGGCCTGTTAAGGGCAGGTTATTGGGGCCATATGTCACTATGGTGTTGGGATTGGGCGGATACCCGAAGAGCGAACGTGGATCGCTCGGAATGGCATAGACGATGCCCGGATCGATATTGGATGGATTCGGGCTGCTGAAATTGGGCGAGACCACGGAGGGAGGATTGCCGATCCCGTTGGCCGCAATGGCGATCTCCTCCTGGTTGTAGTTGAGGCCGAACCCTCCGCGAAATACCATGCGGCTGTTGAACATCTTCGGGTTCCAGGCGAACCCGAACTGCGGCCCGAAGTTCTTTTTTTGCGAGTTGTAGAGATCGCCGCCAACGCGCTGGCGGATCCCGGTAAGAAGGTCCGCGCCGGTGCCAAGCTCCGTAACGCTCAGGTTCTCCTGCTTGGAGTAGAGCGGGCTGAAGTACGAGTAGCGCAGGCCCAGATTCAACGTAAGGGCTGGGGTAGCCTTCCAGTCGTCCTGAACAAAGAATCCCCAAAGATTTTCGCGCTGGTCCTGGCGATTGGCTGTGGGAACTCCAGTCAGCGGATCATAAGTGCCGGTTTCCGCTTCGGGCGCGTCGTTGAGGAATGACCAGATATTGAAGAAGGTGAAGGTGGGCCGCGCGTTGTAAGGGGCTTCACTCAAGTAGTGGAGCCGTGTAAGCTCGCCGCCGAACTTGATGTTGTGATTGCCCGCAACTTTGGTCACGATGTCGCGATAGGTGTACGTCCACTGATTAAAGACGCTGGGGCCGGGCGCGCCAAAGTAATTAAAGTCGATATCTCCGAGTCCCGCAAGCCTGGCCTGCGGCAGTCCGAACGGTTCCTGCGGGTTGGATTCGATCTCATTCCAGCGCCATCCGGCGGCATTGGCGCGAGCTTCGTTCAGCAAGGTGGGCGAAAAGGTGTGGTTCCAAACGCCGGAGAAGGCGTCGTTAATGGCCGAGTGGTGATAGAGGTTGTAGGCGCGCGCCGGGCCGTTGAAGGTCGTGGTATCCACCGGGACCCAATAGATCGCGAAGGTGATGCGGTCGTTGCTGCCAAGGTTCGCATCGATACGCCCGTTGTACTGGGAAGACGTGACCTCGTTCGGAGCGGAGGTCGTGTACTCGCCGATGTCCGCGACGCCGTCGAGACCATTGCCGACTCCGGGCGAGCCGCTGCTCGAATAAGTGAGGTCCTGCGTGCCAAGAGGCGAGGTGAGTGGCGAGCCAATGTCCAGTCCCTGACCGGGAATGGTAACGCAGTTGGGCCCTTCGGTGAGGCCGGCGTCCGCGCAGGTGGCTGCGATCTGACCTATTGAACTTACGCCCGCGCCGGGAAACCCGAGGTACGTGGCGGCAATGCTGCCAGCGGGGGCCAACTGGTCGAACTGCGGCGTGTCATACCAACCGGTGGCCGTGGCGGTGGTGTTATTGCGCAACGTTTCGTAAGCGAAAAATGCGAAGATGCGGTCTTTCCAGAGTGGGCCTCCGACGCTGCCGCCGAATTGATTGAAGCGGCTGGTGTTGCGCTGCAAGCCGCGCTCGGCGGGAGTGCCCGGCTTCCTGGAGTTCGGGCCATTCCATGCTTGATAGGCATTGAGGCCGGGGCGATCGGCCTTGAAGAAGAGGCTGCCATGGATATCGTTGGTGCCGGACTTCGAGGTGACCTCGATTTGCGCGCCGCCAAAGCGCCCATTCTCGGCGCTGTAGCCGTTTGAGACCACTTTGACGCTTTGGATGGACTCCTCGGTTGGAGTGATGACGCTGGAGCCTCCCCAAACCGCGCTGGCGGTGCTGATGCCGTCAATAGAGATGCCGTTGGTGTTGTTCCGGGCGCCGTTAGCCACGACCTGCGGCGCGTTTTCTGTCTTAAAAATGGCATCGGTCCTGCCGGAGCCAGCCTGGTTGGAACCCGGCAGGCTGTAGCTTCCGCCACCGGCCTGTTGCGATGCGTCGCCGAAGGTGCCCGGAGCGAGCTGGATAAGCTGGAAAGGATCGCGCCCGAACGACGGCATGTGCTGGATCTGGTCGCTGCTGATAGTGCCGGTGACGCTGGCGGTTGAAGTGTCGAGTAACGGCTGCTGCGTGCCGGAAACCGTTACCGTCTGCGAGGCCGCGCCCACTTCGAGTTCCACGTTGACCGTATTGGGCTGCTCCGGAATGATCTGAACATCCGGCAGCACCTTGTTCTTGAATCCAGCCGCAGTGACGTTGATCGAGAAGTGATCGGGCGGCAGGGCATTGAAGACATACGTCCCGCTGGCATTCGTCGTAGCGGTCTGCGTCTGATTCGTGCTCTTGTTGGTCAGCGTGACGGTTGCGCCGGGAATAATGGCGCCCGAGGGATCGCTTACGACACCCGAAATTGACGCGCGGAATTGGGCATGAAGTCCCGGAACAAAGAGACACAAGGCAAAGCTGACCAGCAGTGCCGCCAAGATGGAACGGGGGATCGAACAATACACAACGGGAGAGTTCCGCATACCAGCCTCCGTGAAGTGAGGGCCGCGCGACCAGATTGTGCTTTTGTGTAGTGTGGCCGTCGGCCGTAGCTGAAATTCCGGCCGGACATCCCGTGCGGGCCGGAGCACCAATTCTTCTTGATCAGCGTTCAAGTTCTGCAACGTTCGGCGGAGGCGGCCCCTGGCAGGCCCCGGACGTGCGCCTTTCTCCGGTTGTCCCTTCTTGTCGTGCTCAAACCGCGACCGGGGAACAGGGAACAAAGTGCGTTAGTTAAGATGCGCGCCGCAAGGAAAGGGAAATCCGCCGCGGCGGCTACACCGCTTCCGGATTTTCATCTTGATTGCGAATGCCGAGAGTCGCACCCGGCTCGGAACGGTCAATGCGCTTCCCTCGCGAGGACATCTGCTATTCCCGTGAAGGCATCGTTATAAGGGTGATTTTTCATGACCGCAGAGACGCTGGCCGGGCCTTGGCCCGCATCATGCTGGGAATGCGTGAGTGGCAGGGCGCGCTCGTCCTTGGGTTGCCTCGCGGTGGCGTTCCCGTGGCCTATGAAGTAGCGCGCGCGCTCGATCTGCCGCTGGACATCATCGTTGTTCGCAAGCTCGGCGCTCCCGGCCAGGAAGAGCTGGCCATGGGCGCGGTGGCAAGCGGCGGCACCCGAGTTGTGAATGAAGCCGTGGTGCGGGAGCTGGGCATTTCCCCCGAGGCTTTGGAAGTCGCCACTTGCCGAGAATTGAAGGAAATTGAGCGGCGCGAAAGGGCCTACCGCGACGGAAATCCCGCGGCCCGGATCGGCGGGCGCACCGTGGTCCTGATCGACGATGGACTTGCCACCGGCGCCAGCATGATGGCCGCCGTCCGCGCCGTCCGGACGCAGGCACGGGAGGTCATTGTGGCTGTCCCGGTGGCGGCGCGGGCGACGTGCGACGAAATCAGCCGCGAGGTCGATCTGGTGATCTGCGCGGAAACGCCAAGGTCCTTTATAGCCGTCGGCATGTTCTATCGGAATTTCCTGCCTACGACGGATGAAGAAGTCCGCAGCCTGCTGGCAGAGTCCCGTCGTCGCGGCAACGCCGAAAAAGCGGCCTAGGACCACGGAGGAAATTTTGATTTCAGCCATCACACTCAGCGGGATCAATCGCGAGGCCATTCCTCTAAGCTTCCGGGTGGACGACTACGACGCCCTGCTGCGGTGGATGGGAGACTGCCGCTTTGTGCTGATCGGGGAAGCGACACACGGCACACACGACTTCTATCGCGAGCGGGCGCTGATTACTCGACGGCTCATCGAGGAAAAGGGGTTCAACACCGTGGCCGTGGAAGCTGACTGGCCGGACGCCTATCGCGTGAACCGCTTTGTGCGGGGCGCCGGGGCGGATGCGGACGCGCGCGCCGCCTTGGGCGACTTTCTGCGCTTTCCCGCCTGGATGTGGCGCAACATGGACGTGCTGGCCTTCGTGGACTGGCTCCGGGACTTCAACCGGAACGCGCCTCCGGGAAAGCAGGCGGGCTTTTACGGGCTGGATCTCTACAGCCTGCACGCCTCCATGCGAGCCGTGCTCGACTACCTCGACAAGGTCGATCCCGAGGAGGCGCAGCGGGCGCGCAACCGTTACGCCTGCTTTGAGCAGTTCGGAGACGACCCCCAACAGTACGGCTACGCTGCGAGTTTCGACATAAGCCACAGTTGCGAGGACGAAGCCGTGGCCCAATTGGTGGATATGCGCCGCCATCGAGCGCAGAGGGCGGCGCGGGATGGCCACATCGAACCGGACGAGCATCTGTTCGCCGAGCAGAACGCGCGGCTCGTCCAGAATGCCGAGCGTTACTACCGGGCGATGTTTGGCGGCCGCGCGGAGTCATGGAACATTCGCGACCGGCACATGGCCGACACGCTGGAGTGGCTGTGCCAAATCCAGCCCGACGCCCGCATCGTGGTCTGGGCGCATAATTCGCACCTGGGAGACGCCAGCGCAACCGAAATGGCCTCGCACGGGGAAGTCAACCTGGGCCAACTGGCACGCGAACGCTTTGGAGAAGATGTGTTTCTGCTCGGCTTTACCACTTATTCGGGAGAAGTCACGGCGGCTTCCCAGTGGGACGCTCCGGCGGAACGCAAGGTCGTGCGCCCTGCTCTGGAAGGCAGCTACGAAGCCATGTTCCACCACACGCGCATCCCGGCGTTCCTGCTGCGGACCAATCGCCCCAACCTGGCGAACGTGCTCGGGGGGCCGCGCCTGCAGCGGGCCATTGGAGTGATTTATCTGCCCGGCAGCGAGCGCGTAAGCCACTATTTCCAATGCCGGCTTTCGCAGCAGTTCGACGCCGTCATTCACATTGACCGCACGAAGGCGCTAATTCCATTTGAGCGCACCAGCAGATGGGAAGCCGGCGAGCTGCCGGAGACGTATCCCTATGCGGTATAGGTAGCAATGAAAAGGAGTTGGATCATGGATGAGAAACGCGAAGACGAGCGCCGGGAAAGCGGAATGCCCGGCGGAGGCGCGGGACGAAAAGATGAAGTTGGCCGCTCCGGCGTCTATCCGGCGTCGGGGCCGTACCCTCCCGGAGACGCGGAGATTCGCGGCCAGGCCTCCTGGGGACAGGGAGAGCGCGGTGCGGCTGGATACGAGGACCACGGCGACTCCGGCCTGAGTTACTCCGGCGGGCAGCTATTGGGCGGATACCAGGAAGCCGGAGAAGCGCTGCACGTTCAGATTCCGGCGGATGATGTGACGCTCGAAGGCGAATTGAGCGCCCCCCGCGAGTTTCGCGGCGCGGTGGTCTTCGCGCACGGCAGCGGAAGCAGCCGCCACAGCCCGCGCAACCAGTATGTGGCCCGCGTGCTGCAACAGGCCGGCATGGCCACTCTGCTCTTCGATCTGCTGACGGAAGAAGAAGAGGTGATTGACAGCCGCACCGCGGAACTTCGCTTCAATATCGCGCTGCTCGCCAAACGGCTGGCGCGGGCAACCGACTGGCTGATGGGGTCCTCCGAAATCCGCAGCGTGAAGCTGGGCTATTTCGGCGCAAGCACCGGCGCCGCGGCTGCGCTGGTGGCGGCATCAGGCCGCGCGGACGTGTCGGCCATCGTTTCTCGCGGCGGCAGACCCGACCTCGCCGGGCCGGCGCTGAACCGAGTGAAGGCGCCGACGTTGCTGATCGTCGGGGAACAAGACCAGCAGGTCCTTGAGCTGAATCGCGGCGCGCTGGCGCAGCTCAATTGCGAGAAGCGGCTGGAGGTGGTTCCCGGAGCGACCCATTTATTTGAGGAACCCGGAACGTTGGAGGACGCAGCCCGGCGCGCGCGCGAATGGTTCGAGCAGCACCTCGGGCTGCGCGGCTGGAACAAGAGCGCCGAGGCAGCGTGAATCAACGGGACTTCAGCGAGTCGTTGTCTGCGCGGATTTTGCACTGAAGCGCGCGCCCAGCGCTCCGCCCGCCGCGCCAAAAATCAGCATGAAAAATGCCATTCCGGCGGCGTTAATCAGGATCATCGTGGCTGCCGCCTCGGGCGTCGACATAAAGTGCTGCCATCGCGCGATGCCGGCCACCACCTCAGGACTTGGGTTCGGAAACATCTGAGCGTACATTTTGTTGCTTAATTCGATCGCCTGCTGGTAAGTCTGATCGAGCGTCGCTCCCTGATGCAGCGCGAAACGCTGCACCACCAGGCTCACCCCATCCACCACATTTGCGATCACCGCCGTGAACAGGCCCAGCACCAGGCCGATGCGCCATCCCATCCGCCCCGTGGGCAGCGTCATGGTGCGTCGCCGGTAGATGGAAATCACCATAAAGCCGCCGGCAATCAGCCACACGGCCCAGATGCCTTGCAGCCCCAGCCGCGACGAGAGCAACCCCGCGGGGACGGCGATGATCGCGGCGGCGCGAATGGCATCCCGCCAGTGGACCGAGTCGGGACCGCGGGCAGTGGTGAACCGCTGCGGCGCGGTGGGCGCGGGAGCAGGCTCGTCCGGAGCCTCATAGCGAAGCTGCGGCGCTCCGCAATGCGCGCAAAACGGACTGGACTCCTGTACTGGTCCGCCACAGCGATGGCAAACGGGCTCCATCCCTTGACCCTATCGCAGCGGTCGAGGGAGCGCAATGGACGGCATCCCGAAAAAGCCTGAGAGGGAAAGGGTCAAAGGCTTCCGTTATCATCTCGCGGAATAGCCACCTTTTGGGGGAATTCGCGTGGCATCCTGTTGGACTCCCCAGCCGTCACAGCAAGAAACAACTCCAGGGCTGCGCGGTCCGGAGTGTAGGCAAACAGGAGGTTTTTCGTGCCCCAATGGAAAATCGTGGAAGACTCGCCCCATTCTGAAACATGGTTCGTCTAATCTGAATGAAAATTTGCCTCCGGTTGGCTTGACGCGCCAGCCCGGTTTATTCAACATGAACGAAGCCACACTCTGGAACGATCCTGATAAGGCCCTGTCTCCGTGGAGGAAATATGCCGATTTGCCCTGAATGCGAAAGCCCGCTCGACTTTGAAGCCGATGAGGTCGAGGAAGGCGATGTCGTGGTCTGCGACGAATGCGGAACCGAGTTTGAAGTGATTGCCACCGACCCGCTCGAAATTGTAAAAGTCGAAGATGGATATGAAGACGAGGAGGATGAGCTCTCCGGTGAAGAGGAAGAGGAAGAGTAGAGAATGACGAAACTGGCAACCCGCTCTGAATTGAAAAAGCTGTCGCTTTGTTTGGTACTCATCGCATTGTTTGCGGCCCCGATGCTTGGCCCGTCCGCCGCCGCGCAGAGCAGGGCCCGTACTCTGCAGGGCAAGGTCCTGAGCAACAGCGACAAGCCCCTGTCCGGCGCGATTGTGTATCTCAAAGACAACAGGACCAACAGCATCCGCAGCTTCATTTCCACATCCGATGGAAGCTACCACTTCGGCCAGCTCTCAAGGGACACGGACTACCAGGTGTGGGCCCGCTACCAAAACGACAAGAGCGACACTAAAGGCATCAGCTCCTACGACTCGCGCGACAAAGTGGTAATTAATTTCCGCATCAAGACTGAATAATGTCGCGCCCGCAAGGCGCGGCGCGCTTCCTTCAGAGCCGCTTCACTTCATCCTGCGACGGAAGCTCCTCCAGCAGTCGCCGGATCGTTCTGCCCAGCAGCGGATGCCGCACTTCCGGAGCAATCTCCGCAAGCGGCTCCAGAACAAAGCGCCTGCGCGGAATTTCCGGATGCGGCAGCTTGAGCGCCGGTAATTTCCAAATCACCGGATCCTCTCCGCGAAACACCAGCAGAAGATCCAGGTCCAGCGTGCGCGGCCCCTTCGGGACACTCCGCCGCCGGTCGCGCCCGAAGCCGCGCTCCATCGCCAACAGCTCCTGCAAGAGCGGCTCCGGCTCGAGGTCCGTATTCAGCCGCGCGGCGGCGTTGATGAACTCCGGCTGCTCACGGAATCCAACCGGGGCGGTGCGGTAGAGCGACGACCGCGCCGAGACCGCGCCCAGCTTCTCCAGATCGCGCATCGCGGCCTCTATTGTTTCCGCGGGGCCGCCGGCGAAAGATGGCAGGTTCGAGCCGAGCCCAATGTAAGC
>DASTXK010000192.1:0-4105 GCA_035765555.1 Acidobacteriaceae bacterium | reverse complement strand
ACTTCGGCGTTCGGAATGATCGCGCCCGACTGGTCCGTGATCGTCCCCTGAATGGAACCCGCGTTGACTGAAATGGCCTGTCCGAATGCCGGAACAGGCCGCGATATTACCGTCACGAAAGCCGCCAGGCTAAAAGCCGTGGCGAGTAATACGACTTTTTTTGTATTGAACAAGTGCCCCTCCAGGTTTGCTTCTGGTAGACAGCTAAACTGGTGATAAGGTGCAATCCAGCAACCAAAGGCTTATACCTCGTTTTTTCAGCCACTTAGCCTGGCCGGTGCGATAACAGGTAATACGCTTTTTGGAAAACCCTAGCACCCCAGAACCAGATAAGTAACCTGATTTTCTTCGATTAACTCTTTATTTTTCATGACTTTTGTAGTATGGTTGCTAGTTCTTTAGATTCCTGCCAGCAAACCTCCCAATTTACATATAAATTTCTCGCCTTCTTAGCTAAGCCACACCAAATTCATAAAATTTGGCCGTTTGTCAACCTCTGCTTTTCTCAGAAATTTCGCGGGACGGGCTTTTTAACATTCCTTTCACGCTTGCCATTTAGCGTGGAAGTCGCGTGGCTTTCAATGTCGAGGAAGTTCGCCCGGCCCGACCCTCCCTTCCGCCCACTGCGGAAGCGGACGCGCCCGCGCATTCGCCGATTCGAGTTTACCTGCTCGGCCGCGGAAACTCCGCCGTCTCGGACGCCGCCTTCCGCTGGCTCATGCTGTTGAGCGGCCTCAGCATTTTCGCGATCATCGGCATCATCGCCGGGGAACTGGTCGCCGGCTCGCGCCTCACGCTGACGAAGTTTGGTCTCCACTTTTTCTTTGGGACTGCCTGGGACCCGGTCAACGGCCATTACGGAGCGCTGCCCTTTATCTACGGCACGCTCGTGTCCTCGCTCATCGCGCTTATCATCGCGGTGCCGCTGTCTATCGGTCTGGCAATCTTTCTCACGGAGATGTGTCCCAAGCCGCTGCGCGCGCCGCTGTCATTCCTCACCGAACTGCTCGCGGCCATCCCCAGCGTCGTGTATGGCCTATGGGCCATCTTCGTGCTCGCGCCCATTCTTCGCGACCACGTCAACCCGGTACTCATTCATTTCTTTGGATGGACCGGCCTCTTCGCCAAACCGAACTTCGGCATTGGAATGCTCGCCGCAGGAGTCATTCTGGCCATCATGATTCTGCCCATCATTTCTTCGTTGACGCGCGAGGTCATGACCGCAGTCCCGCGCACGCAGCGCGAGGCCGTGCTGGCCCTGGGCGCAACGCGGTGGGAGATGATCCGCATGGGCGTGCTGCGTAACGCCCGCATCGGCATCGTGGGCGCTATCATTCTTGGCCTGGGGCGCGCGCTGGGCGAAACCATGGCCGTCACCATGGTCATCGGGAACCGGCCCGAAATAGTCAAGAACCTGCTCGCGCCCGCCTACAGCATGGCCAGCGTCCTCGCCAACGAATTTACCGAGGCCTCGGACAGCACCTACCTCAGCGCGCTGGTCGAGATCGGCCTCGCGCTGTTCATCATCACGATTCTTGTGAACGCGCTGGCCCGCCTGCTGGTCTGGGCCGTCACACGCGGCGCTCCGGCGAGGGCCTCTTGATGCCGAGCCGCTATCAGCCGAGCGCTTTCCGCGGCTTCCGGCGCGTCGCGGCCAACCACCTCGCGTCCACGCTGGCCGTCGTCAGCACCGTGATCGTGGTCGCACCGCTGGTGGCCATCTTCGCTTATCTCCTCTTCAAGGGCGCAAGTTCCCTCAACTTGGCCTTTTTCACTCATACGCCCAAACCGGTCGGCGAACCCGGCGGAGGCATGGCCAACGCGATCGTTGGCTCCGGAATTCTGCTCGCACTCGCCAGCGCCATCGGCGTGCCCATCGGCATTGGCGGCGGCATTTACCTTGCCGAATTTGGACGCGGCACCCGGCTGGCCAACTTCATCCGCTTCACCGCCGACGTGCTCAACGGAGTGCCGTCCATCGTGATGGGCATCACCATTTATGCGCTCGTCGTGCTGCCGCAGAAGCATTTCTCCGCCTTCGCCGGAGGCGTCGCTCTCGGCATCATGATGATTCCCACCATCACGCGCACCACCGAAGAAATGCTGCTCATGGTGCCGCTCTCTGTGCGCGAAGCCGCGCTCGGCCTAGGAGTTCCCAACTGGCGCTCCGTGCTGTCCATTACGCTCAAGACCGCCTCGCCCGGCGTCATCACCGGCTGCATGCTGGCCTTCGCCCGCGTCGCCGGAGAAACCGCCCCGTTGCTATTCACCGCGCTGGGCAACGAGTTCTGGAGCACGAGCCTCGGCGAGCCTATCGCCGCGCTGCCGTTGCAGATTTACGTCTACGCCATCTCGCCCTATAACGAATGGCACCGCCTGGCGTGGGCAGGCGCGCTGGTATTGATTCTCCTGATCGTGCTCTCCGTCGCGCTCGTCCGGTACGTGACTACGCGCGGCGTGTTGAAAGGAACTACCTAGATGGGTGTCGGAATCCAGGTCGAACATCTGAATGCGTGGTATGGCGCGCACCATACCCTCATGGACATCACCCTGCACATTCCCGCCAGCGAGGCCACCGCGCTCATCGGCCCGTCCGGCTGCGGAAAGTCCACCTTCGTGCGCTGCATCAACCGCATGCACGAGACCAATCCCATCGGCCGCGTCACCGGCACAGTCCGCATCGGCGATCTCGACATTTACGCCGATGTCTCGCCCGTCGAAGTGCGCCGCCGCATCGGGATGGTCTTTCAGCGCCCGAATCCCTTCCCTACCATGTCCATTTACGACAACGTGGCATCCGGCCTGCGCCTCAACGGGTTCCGCAACCGCCGCGTGCTTGATGAAGTTGTGGAGCGCTCGCTGATTCACGCCGCGCTTTGGGATGAGGTGAAGGACGAGTTGAAGAAGAAGTCCGGCGCAAGCCTCTCCGGAGGCCAGCAGCAACGCCTCTGCATCGCCCGCGCGCTGGCCGTCGATCCCGAAGTCCTGCTCATGGACGAGCCGGCCTCGGCCCTCGACCCCGTCTCTACCGCCAAAATTGAGGACCTTATCTTTCAGCTCAAGTCGCAGTACACCATCGTGATCGTGACTCACAATATGCAGCAGGCCGCCCGCGTCGCCGAACGCACAGGCTTTTTCCTGAGCGGAAAGCTTGTCGAATTTGATTCGACGCACAAAATTTTCACAAACCCCAGCGACAAGCGGACGGAAGATTACATCACAGGCAGGTTCGGATGACACGCATTCGCTTTCAACAAAGCCTGGACGAACTGAAGGAGAAGCTGCTGGTCATGGCCGGAATGGCCGAGCAGGCCATCCAGCGCTCCGTCGAAGCCTATCGCACGCGCGACCTTTCCATCTGCGACCTGGTCGATCACGGCGAGCTGGCCATCAACCGCCTTGAGCGCGAGGTCGATCAGATGGCGCTCGACCTGCTCGCCATGGAGCAGCCCATGGCCATCGATCTGCGCTTCATCCTCGCCGTCATCAAGATCAACGCGGACCTTGAGCGGGTGGGCGACTCGGCCCAGAGCATCAGCGACCGCGTACGCGCCCTCATTGAACTCCCCATCGCCGAGATGCCCATCGACATTCCCCGCATGGCGGCGCTTGCTGAAGCCATGGTCCGCCGCGCCCTGCAGGCGTTTATCGAAGCTGACGCTTCCGTCGCCGAATCAGTGCTCTCGATGGACGACACCGTGGACCGCCTGAATCAGGCGGCGTATGGCACCCTGCTTAACGTAATGAAGACCCAGCCCGATGTCGCGCCTCAAGCCCTCAGCGCACTCGTCATTTCAAGGACACTGGAGCGCGTCGCTGACCACGCCACCAATATCGCCGAAGATGTAATTTTCTGGGTGCGCGGAGCCGATGTCCGTCACCATTCGCTGATCAGCGAGTCGCACCAGCCGTAAACACGGCGGTTAGCAATCAGCATCTATCTGGGTGGCCCACTCAAGCCCGGCTTTGGCTTGAGTGGGGGACCTCAGATCCCGCTCGGCGTCCGTTCTCTGACCAGCGACAAAAACTCCGCCCGCGTCTGGGGATTCTGGAAGACGCCTTCCATCGTCGAAGTTACCGTAGACGAGTTCTGCTTCTCCACGCC
>DASTXK010000191.1:0-4958 GCA_035765555.1 Acidobacteriaceae bacterium | reverse complement strand
GACTGCTGCTTGCCGTCCTTCGAGCGCACCCACACGTTGTAGTTGTCGACGAACGCCAGCCACTGCCCGTCGGGAGAAGCCACCGTCTTTGTTCTGCTATTTTCAGGCTTGGGCGTGTCGCCATAGCCTCCTTGGATCACGCCATCAATCACCGGAGTGCCGTTGATGTTCTCGCCTTCGGTCATGTTGTTGCCGCGATTCCCACGTCCGCGAAACGACACAGGAGCGTTCTTGCAGGTGTAGGAGCTCAGGTCGCAGCGCCAGCCCTTGCCGTCCGCCGAGAACTCTATGGCCGACTGGTGGTCCACAAACCGGAACGCCCGGAACGGGAGGTCAAATGGTTTATATTCCTTCTTGCTCTCTTTTGAGAGTTCAGCCGCCAGCCTAACGTGGTCAAAGGCCGGCTCTTTCTTCAGCGTATCGGCGTTTACCATCATGAACTCATGACCGCCATCGACTGTCTTGCTGTACAAGAACGTGTCGCTGTTCCCCTGCCATTCGGGCTGGCTGGCCACGTCCACCGTCAGCTTGCTGTACTTCTCCCCAATGTCCATCGAGCGCTCAAAATCGGCGCGCGTAAGCTGCTGCGCATTCGCCAAGAACGGAATGGCCGCAATCAAAGTCGCCGCCGCCGCCCATGCTCCCAACTTCTTCATAAGCTTCCCCTTTGCCGCATCGAATTACCCCGGTGCCAGCCATGCGCAGTTTTATTCCCGGTGGCGCCGCCTCCGGAAAAAATACCGCGCCGTCTCGCTCTGGATGTGCTAATTTAGTATTCATTATTGTAGACAATTATGGTAGATAATTTTGTGCTTTCTTCCGCAATCCAAGTCGTGGATTCCCACACCGCCGGGGAGCCGACACGGGTCGTTCTGGATGGAGGCCCTCCGCTGGGCGATGGCCCCCTGGCGGAACGCCTGCAACGGTTTGCTACCGGGTACGACTGCTTCCGTTCGGCGGTTGTGAACGAGCCCAGAGGCTCGGACGTGATGGTTGGGGCGCTGCTGGTCGAGCCTCACGATCCGTCTTGCGTGACCGGCGCTATCTTCTTTAATAACGTGGGATACCTCGGCATGTGCGGCCACGGCACCATCGGCGTCGTCACCACGCTGGCCCACCTGGGACGCATCGGAGTGGGGCAGCACCGCATCGAAACCCCCGTGGGCGTGGTCGGAGCTACGCTCCACGAGGACGGCAGGGTGACGGTGGAAAATGTGCCCAGCTACCGATATAAGAAGGCGGTCTCGGTCCCCGTTCCGGGCTACGGCAGTGCGACGGGAGACATCGCCTGGGGAGGGAACTGGTTCTTTCTGGTGAATGATCCCCCCGTCCGGCTCAGTTTCGACAATATTGAAGCGCTCACCGACTATAGCTGGGCCATCCGCACCGCGCTGGGCGCGGGCGGCATCACCGGCGAGGACGGCGGCGAAATCGACCATATTGAGCTTTCGTCGGCGTCTCCAAAACCCGGCGTGGACAGCCGCAATTTTATTCTCTGTCCCGGCAAGGCCTACGACCGGTCGCCTTGCGGCACCGGAACCAGCGCCAAGCTGGCCTGTTTGGCCGAAGACGGCAAGCTCGCGCCCGGCCAGACATGGAGGCAGGAGGGGATTCTCGGGACTATTTTTGAAGGCTCGTACCAGCGCCTCAACGGGAAGATAATGCCCAGTATTACCGGCTCGGCCTACGTCACGGCTGAGGCCAAATTGATCGTCGACCGCGGCGACCCCTTCAGTTCGGGGATTCGCGCATGAGCGAGGACTGGGATGTAGTCGTCGCGGGGGCCGGCATAGTTGGCGCGGCCTGCGCGCACGAGTGCGCCTCGCGCGGCCTGCGCACAGCCATTGTGGAAGCGGGCGAGATCGGCGGCGGGGCCACGGCGGCCGGCATGGGCCACATCGTCGTACTGGATGACTCACCGGCGCAGCTCGCCCTCACCAGCTATTCGCAGGGACTTTGGCGGGAGCTTTCCAGCCGCCTGCCCGCGGGTGCGGAGTACGAAAGCTGCGGCACGCTCTGGGTGGCGAGCGACGACGAGGAAATGGAGGAAGTGCATCGCAAGCGGGCGCTTTACGCGACCGTGGGCATCGCTTCCGAAGTGCTCGACAGCCACGCCCTTGCTGAGGCCGAGCCACATCTGAGTCCGGCGCTCGCCGGAGCGCTGCTCGTTCCCTCGGACGGCGTTCTTTATCCGCCCTGCGCCGCTGAATATCTGGTTCGCGATGCGGTGCGGCTCGGAGCGAAACTCTATTCCCAGTTCAAAGTGGTTTCCGCCGGCGACGGCCTGGTGCGACTGAACGATGGAACCGAATTGCGCGCGCCGCGCATCATCAACGCGCTCGGTTCGGAGGCGGTCACTCTGCTGCCCGACCTGCCCATTCGCAAGCGCAAGGGCCATCTTGTCATCACCGACCGCTATCCGGGCTTTGTGCATCATCAATTGGTCGAGCTCGGATACCTGAAGAGCGCGCACTCCATCGCGACGGACTCCGTTGCCTTCAACATTCAGCCGCGTAAGACCGGTCAGGTCCTTCTTGGCTCCTCACGCCAGTTTGGCGCGGAGGACAGCACGGTGGACTACTCGATGGTTGCGGCCATGATCGACCGCGCGCGCGTGTTCATGCCGGAGATTGGCACCCTTTCCGCCATTCGCATCTGGACAGGCTTTCGCGCCGCCACCCCGGACAAGCTGCCGCTCATCGGCCCCTGGCAGGATGATCCCACGCTGTTTCTCGCCGCCGGACACGAGGGGCTTGGAATTACGACTTCGCTGGGGACGGCGAAGGTGCTGGTGGATTATCTGGTTGACGGCGAAACCCAGATTCCGATTGACCCTTATCTGCCTGCGCGTTTCGTCAGGAGCGAGGCCCATGCCTGACGCCTCCATCTCACTTCTGGTGAACGGCGCGCCTGTTTCTGTGGCCCCCGGAACGACGGTCGCGGCGGCAATCCTTATGTCCGGCCCGCGGGCGCGGGTTTCTGTTACCGGCGAGCCGCGCGCTCCGCTTTGCGGCATGGGCATCTGCTTCGAGTGCCGCGCCACCATCAATGGATTCGCCCATAAGCGAAGCTGTCAGGTCCTCTGCGAACCGGGAATGGATGTCCGCACCGCATGAAGCAGCATTTTGACATTCTGGTAATTGGCGCGGGTCCGGCTGGAATCGCCGCCGCCGTGCGCGCGGCTGAGTCCGGCGCGAGGGTTGGGCTGCTCGATGATAACCCCGCCCCCGGCGGCCAGATATGGCGCAAAGGGGCCGCGTTGCCCGCAGCCGCTCGCGACTGGATCGCGAAGCTCGACGCATCGAGCGTTGTGCGCCTGCACGGATGGCACGTTTTTGCGCATCCCGGCCCAGGCGTTCTTATGGCCGAGAGCACGGCTGCTGCGGATCGTGAAGCAGCCGAGCTGCATTACGACAAGCTGATTCTCGCCACCGGCGCGCGCGAGCGCTTTCTGCCTTTTCCCGGCTGGACGCTGCCCAACGTGATGGGTGCGGGCGGCCTCGACGCCATGGTGCGCGGAGGGCTTCCCACTAGCGGAAAGCGCGTGGTTGTGGCCGGGACCGGCCCCCTCCTGCTGGCCGTCGCGGCGCATCTGGCGCATCGAAACGCGAAGGTTGTGGCCATCTGCGAGCAGGCCCCGATGGGCCGCCTCGCCGCATTTTCTCTGCGCCTTTTGACCCAGCCCGGCAAAGTGATGCAGGGAATCAATTATCGATGGGCCGCGCGCGACGCGCGCTTCCACACCGGTTGCTGGCCCGTTGCCGCGAACGGACAGGGAAGTGTCGAGTCCGTCACGCTGCGGCGCGGCGACCAACAGTGGGACGTTGGTTGCGACTACCTCGCCTGCGGTTATCATCTTGTTCCGAACCTCGAATTGCCCGTGCTCCTCGGCTGCCGCATCCAGAATGGATTTGTCGCGACCGACAAGTGGCAGCAGACCTCGATCCCCGGCGTGCTGTGCGCCGGAGAACCAACGGGGATCGGCGGCGTGGAGATTGCTATTCTCGAAGGCCAGATCGCCGGACTTGCGGCGGCGGACCGCATCAGCGCCGCCATCGGCCTCGTCCAAAAACGAAGCCGGTCCCAGGGCTTCGTCCGCGCGCTCGCAAACGTTGTTGAGCTGGACCCGCGGCTGCGCGAGATACCCAGCGCGGAAACCATTGTTTGCCGCTGCGAGGACGTTCCCTTCCACGCGCTCGGCGGGTACAGCTCCTCGCGCGATGCCAAGCTGCATACCCGCTGCGGAATGGGCCCATGCCAGGGACGCATCTGCGGCGCGGCCACGCAATTTCTGTTTGGATGGGGGGCCGACTCCGTGCGCCCGCCTGTTCTTACGGCATCCTTTTCCAGCCTTGCGGCGGCCTCCTGCGCCGCGGGCCACGATTCGAACGATATCTTGAACCAGAACCGAAAGGACACTCACACACTATGAATTGGCAAGGCGTTATGCCGGCAATGACAACCGCTTTGGACGAGCACTACAAGGTCGATGCCGCGTTTATGCGGCGGCACGCCAACTGGCTGCTCGATAACGGATGCACCGGCATCATCTCGCTCGGCTCGCTGGGCCAGGGCGCAACCCTCACGTTCGCTGAGAAAGAAGCGATTCTCCGCAACATGGCCGATACGGTTGGCAAGCGCGGTCCCGTGGTCGCGGCCATCTCCGCGCTTTCGACCGACGAGGCCGTCGCGCTCGCCAAGAGCGCCGAGCAGGCGGGCTGCGCGGGGCTCATGGTGCTGCCGCCCTATGTTTACATGGGCGACTGGCGCGAGATGAAGGACCACGTTGAGCAGGTCATGCGCGCCACTCCGCTGCCCTGCATGTTGTACAACAACCCCATTTCCTACGGCACGGATTTTCTTCCTTCGCAGATGGCCGAGTTGGCCGCCGAGCACAAGAACTTCGAGGCCGTGAAGGAGTCCAGCAGCGACGTGCGCCGCGTCTCCGCGATTCGCGC
>DASTXK010000190.1:0-4540 GCA_035765555.1 Acidobacteriaceae bacterium | reverse complement strand
CGCGCGAGAAAGGCTACCTTGCGGCCCTCAAGTTCGCCCAGAACAAAAGCGTCGCTTGGCTCGCCAAAGGGGGTTTCCACGCGCTCCTCGCGCACGGCTGTGAGTCCGGGCATGGCATAGAGGCCGCTGCCGCCGATAATTCCAATCTCCGCCTGTTGCAATCTCGTGCTCCGCAAACTTGAGTTGGGAAACCTCAGTATAAATGGAGCGCGGCGCGCATCATTCCGCAGCTTTGGAAGAAGCGGACAAGACCGCCGGTGAGGCTTTGCGTGGGCTGCGAGCGCGCCGTCACGTTGTTATCATCATCGCTCTGCGCGCCCACCATCAGGAACTGAAGCTTGCGCGCCAGCGGCAGCGGAAAGCTTTCGCTCAGGAAAACAAAATTCCCCTCTGTCGAAATGAGGACCGGGCCTTCATTGGTCTTATAGGCCTGCTCGTTTTCATTGGAGACGTCCTGCGGGTCCGGCTTAACGCCGGAAAACTGCTGCCCAAGCTCCCCCGCGTACATCTTGGCGAAGGCATTGGCGGCCTCCGGCGTCCTCCACTGCGAAAGGTAGACCAGCGAAATGGAGGCGGTGGAGTTCTTATTGGGCGCGTCCTCTTTCTGGACCACATAGTAGATGCCGCCCGACCACTCATCGGTGAGTGCGTCAGAAAGTTCCGGCCCGCCGAAAAGCTGGGTCAACATGCGCACGTCCAACTCGCCCATCACCCCCACGTCATAAGGGTTGTAGTCGCGGTCCAGCAGTTCGTGGACGTCGGGCATCGTGAGCACCGGAACCTTGATCTTCTGCTCATAGGCTTCGGGATTCATGATCTCGAAGCTGGTGGCGGGCGGACGGTCGAGCACGCCGGCGAATGCGGCGTCCGCACCCTTGTTCTGCAACACATCCGCCTCAAACTTCAGGCCCTCCGTGTAGGGAAAAAGCAGCGACTGCTGCAGCACGAGCGGCGCGCGCGCCAGCACGGGTGAGTCGGCCATGGAAGACTGCGGCTCGGTCATTTTTCTCACCACATTCGGATTGGAAAGAATGGTGCGCCCGGCGGGCTTCAGTTCGTAGTCGATGAGCACGGCCATGGCCTGGCCTTCGACGGCGGCCTCGCGCGCGGTGTCTGCCTCGTCGCTGGCGATGTGGCGGTTGTCGTCGGCAACGCTATGGGAAAGGCCCTCCACGCTCTGGTCCTCCCATTTTTCCAGGCCCACCCGCTGGTCCTGCAGCGCATGGGTAAGTTCGTGGGCCAGTACCGGCTTTTGCGCGTCGGGAGGAATCCAGTCCAGCAGGTTCACGGTCTTCGTCTTGGCGTCGTAATAGCCGGCCACCTGCTCCTTCAAAAGGCTCACAAGGAAAGGCTGAAGGTGGAAGTCCTGATCGAGCAGCCCGAACTTCTTCAGCACAAGCTCGGAGCGTTCGAGCCGCCGCGCGTCCTTGTCTTCCTTCATTTTGCTGGTCAGGTATGCGACCACCTGGTCGCGTGTCGTCAGCCGCCGCTTCACGCGATGCTTGATGGCCAGCTTGGAGTCCGTGGAGGCGAATTGCAAAATCGTATCCACCGAGGCAAAAAGCTCCCTGGCCTGCGCCGGAGTAATGTGGGTATCGGCGTGGGGCTTGGCCTGTGGCGGTTGAATTTGCGGCGGTTGGACCTGTGGCTGCGGCTGGGTTTGCGGGGCCTGAGTCTGCTGTTGCGGCGTGGACGCCTGGGCAAGCGCGAGCGTGCTGATGAGCGTTGCGGCGGCAAGGACGGCTGCGCGGCGGAGAGCGGGTATCCTCATTCGTTTCCTTCCACTTGCGAGACTATAATTTTTCTGAGGAGCTTTGCCATGAGCGCCGCATCTGAGGCTATCACTGAACCCCTGCTGGAAACACCTCTGGCGCAACAGCGCCCCGGCTCCGGCACATTCATTTCTTATCAGGGCGCCCTTGCCTCCGGCGTTTACTCTACGTTGGATGCCGAACTGGACGCGCTCACCGGGGGCGCGGGCGTTTTCGACCTGGGCTATCGATCGGCCTTGAGGATTACCGGAGCAGACCGCGTCCGCTGGCTGAACGGCATGGTCACCAACACCATTAAGGCGCTGCCCGAATGGCGGGGAAACTACAGCTTCGTGCTGAACGCGCAGGGGCGCATCCAGGGCGACTGCAATGTCTACTGCGCCCCAGACACGCTGTTTTTTGAAACCAGCCTCGCCCAGATGCCGCAGCTTACCACGCACCTCCGCCGCTACATCATCATGGACAAGGTTGAGCTTGCGCCGGTGGTCGGCAGGACGACAATCGGCATCGCCGGGCCAAAGGCGGCGGAGCTTCTCGACGCGCTCGGGGCGGAAATTCCGGAGGAAAACGCCTTCACGCCCACCAGCGTGAACGGGACCGACGTGATCCTGGTCCACGCGCATAGCCCGCTGGTCCCGCGGTTTGAGCTGGTGGCGAACTCGGAGTTGGTGGGCAGGTTGTGGGATGCGCTGGCGACCGCCGGAGCCGCACCGTGCGGCGTCTCGGCAATGGAGTCGCTGCGGGTCCTCGAAGGCACTCCGCTCTACGGCGTCGATATTCAGGAAAAGCATCTGGCGCAAGAGACCGGGCAGACTCGCGCGCTGAACTTCTCCAAAGGCTGCTATCAGGGACAGGAGATTGTCGAGCGCGTCCGCTCGCGCGGCAACGTGCATCGCGCGCTGCGCCAGTTTGCCGTGGAAAACGCCCCGGCATCGCTCGAACCAGGCCAAACCATCGAACTCATCGCCGAAGGCGCGGAGCGAAACCCCGTTGGCCAGTTGACCAGCCTGGCGCATTTCTCGCTGCCCGCGTTCACCGGCGCGCTGGCGCTGGGCACGATTCGCTCCGAGGCCATCGAACAGCGGCTTCCGCTCCGGCACAGCGGCGGAGCGGTCAGGCTTCTGGACGAGCCGCCGGCGCTGCAATGAACCGCTAAGGGCCGAACAAGAATCCAATAAGAATTTAGGAAAGACGCATGTCAGAGAAACCGCCTGTATTTACTGTGACCGACCGCCGCAAATTCACTCTTGAGGGCGAGCTGCGCGACGAAGCAGCCACCGCGCAGGAAGAAGCCGCAAAGCCCAAGCCTGAAGCCGCGAAGCCGGAATCGACAGACGCCTCCAAAGGGCCGCGGCTGGTGACGATGCCCACTCCGCCCGCGCCCGCCGAGCCAACCCCGTTTCCCACTCCTGAAGCGGCCAAGGCCCCGGAAAAGGCCCCGGCTCCTGCCCGCGCAAAGCCCGAAAAACCTGAGGAGCAGCCGGTCCCCGAGTTGAGCGCGGAAGACGAGGCGGCGGCGCGCAGCGCCTATCAGCGCTCGTCCGACCATATTGAGACGCTCTTGCGCGCGGCGAATCCGGCGGCGGGCGCGCCGCAGGCCGTGACCATCGAGCACGTCATCCAGTCCATTTATCTTTCCGCCATCGTCGCGCTGGGCGCGGCCACCGAGCCGGGACAGAAGCCGCAAATCGATCTGCTGGGCGCGCGGCAGAGCATCGACATGCTCGGCGTGCTGGAGGAAAAAACCAAGGGCAATCTCTCCGAAAAAGAACAGCGGCTGTTACAGAACGCGCTCTTCGAGGTCCGGATGCTCTTCCTCGAAGTGACGAACGCCATCGCGCAGCAGGCGCAGCGGCCTCCGCAGGGGAAGAAATAGCCGCCGCGCATGAAAGCGGAAATCCTCATCCTCGGCAGCGGCACGTCCATGGGCGTGCCTACGCTGGGCTGCGACTGCGCCGTCTGCGCCTCGACTGATCCGCGCGACCAGCGCACCCGGCCCTCCGTTGCCATTGAGTGGCAGGAGCATACCGTCCTCATCGACACCGGCCAGGACTTCCGCGCCCAGGCCCTCCGCGAGCACATCCGCCACCTCGACGCTGTCCTCTACACCCATTCCCATGCCGACCACATCCTCGGCATGGACGACCTCCGCCCCCTCAGCTTCCACCGCCCCAATGGCCCTATTCCGCTCTATGCCGATGACGCCACCGCGGCGGTTCTCGAGCGCGTCTTTGCCTACACCTTTTCGCCGGATGCGCAGTACCCCACCCGCGCGCGCGTCCAACTGCATCGGCTCAACGGCGAGGAGTCGGTCGAGGTCAGCGGCCTCCGCTTTCAGCGTGTTCCCGTCGCCCACGGAGACATGGAGGTCGCGGGCTACCGCTTCGGCTCCGCGGCTTATTTAACGGACATGATTGGAATCCCCGACAGCAGCCTGCCGCTGCTCAAAAGCCTTGACGTGCTGATTCTCGACGCCCTCCGCTGGACCCCCCACCCCAGCCACAACAACGTGGAGCAGGCATTAGGTTGGATCGAGCGCCTTCAGCCGCGTCGCGCCTTCTTCACCCACATTGCGCATGAACTGGGCCATGCCGCGACGGAAGCGAAGCTGCCCGCGCACGTGCGCCTCGCCTACGACGGCCAGCGTCTGGAGTTTGAGTTTTAGGTATGGAGATCGTTCGCTCGCTCCACGCGCTTCCCGCCTGGCCCGGTCGCACCGTCGTCGCCATTGGAAACTTTGACGGCGTGCATCGCGGCCATCAGGCCAT
>DASTXK010000189.1:0-2854 GCA_035765555.1 Acidobacteriaceae bacterium | reverse complement strand
CCAACGTAATGTTTCCTAGAAGGAGTTTTTTTTGATGCAACTGGATTCGATTCAGGCGGCGCTGCGCGAGCAGGACATGGATGCGTGGCTGTTCTACGATCATCATTACCGCGACCCGATTGGATATCGTATCCTAGGCCTGCCGGAGGACGCGCTGGTCACGCGGCGCTGGTACTATCTGATTCCGGCTGAGGGCGAGCCGCGCAAACTGGTGCATCGGATCGAGTCGGGGCGGCTGGACGCGCTGCCGGGCACGAAGGGCGAGTATTCGTCGTGGCAGGAGTTGGAAGCGGGGCTGGCGGCGATGGTCGCGCCTTATCGCCGCGTCGCCATGCAGTATTCGCCGGGCAACGCCATCATGTATGTGTCGCTGGTGGACGCGGGAACGGTGGAGGCTCTACGTTCGCTGGGAACGGAAATAGTTAGCTCGGCTGATCTGGTGAGCCGGTTTGAGGCGGTGCTTTCTGACGAGCAGATCGCCAGCCACTACGAAGCGCAGATGGCGCTGGACGAAATTCTTGCCGAGGGCTTCCGCGAAATGGGACGGCGGGTACGCGCGGGCCGCGTGACCGAGTACGACATAGTGCAGTGGCTGCAGGAGGCGATGCGGCGCGCCGACCTGGTGTGGGAGCACGGCACGAATGTCTCGGTAAATGAGAACAGCGCGGATTCGCATTATCATCCCGAGTTCATGACGGCGAAGGAGATTCGCAGTGGGGATTTTGTGCTGATTGATATATGGGCGCGGAAGAACCGTCCCGGCACCTGCTACTACGACATAACGTGGACGGGCGTGGTGGACCGCGAGCCTTCCGAGCGCGAGCAGCAGGTTTTCGAGATTGTGAAGAATGCGCGGGACGCCGCAATCAAGACCGTCAAGGAGGCGTTTGCGAGCAATACGCCGATTGCCGGATGGCAGGCCGATGATGCGGCGCGCGAGGTGATCGCGAAAGCCGGGTTCGGCGAGTTTTTTACGCATCGCACCGGGCACAACATTGGCAACGCTCTGCATGGGAACGGCGCCCATCTGGATAATCTGGAAACGCATGACGAGCGGCTGATTCTGCCGAACACATGCTTCTCGGTCGAGCCGGGGATTTATCTCACGGGCGAGTTCGGCGTGCGCAGCGAAGTGAACATGATTGCCACGCCGGGCAAGGCGGCGGTCACGGGCCGCGTGCAGCAGGAACTGGTGAGGATTTAAAGCATTTTCACAGTTGCTGTAGGGTAGGGTTCTCAGCTTCCCACCCTAGCCACAAAGGACGTGGCTAGGATGGGGCACCCAAATCTCTCTTTACCATCCGTGAAAATGCTTTAAGGGTGGCTAGCGGCGCTTGCTTCCGTGCTGCCGGGCCGCGGTTTGGCTGAGGCTTGCAGCTCGTCCAGCGCGTGGAAGAGGATGCCCGAAGTCAGAACTTCCGGCAGCACCTTCGGCGGCGCGTTTGGATCCGCAGAGTAGAGCACGTAGGTGGGGACTCCGCTGCGGCCAAGCGCGGCGAGCGCATTGGCAATGGTGTCATTGGGGCGGGTCCAGTCGGCGCGAACGAGTTCGACTCCGCTGGATTTGAGGCGCTGCTGCACGTCGTTGCGGTCGAGCACTACGCGCTCGTTCACCTGACAACTGAGACACCACTTCGCCGTGAAGTCCACGAACACGGGCTTGCCTTGCGCGCGGTAATTCGAGACAAGCTGCGGCGAGAAAGGCTGCCACTCCGCGCTCTGGGCGGCTGCGACTGGCGCGGGAGCAAAGGCGTGCAATGACCACAGCGGAGCGGCGACGGCGCAGGCGGCTACGAGGACAGCGGCCAAGGTCGCGGGGGCCTTGGCGGGCCAGCGGCCCAGGATCCAGCCGGCGATGGCGAGCAGCAGAAACGCGCTGAGCAGGAACACGAGCGAGCCAGGGCTGGCGGTCTGGTCAAAGACCCAGACGAGCCAGATGACGGTGCCGAAGAGCGGAATGGAGACGGCCTGCTTCAGAACTTCCATCCAGGCGCCAGGACGAGGAAGCAGACGGGTCCACGCGGGATTGAAGGCGAGCAGCAGATAGGGAAACGCCAGCCCGAGCGCGACGGCTGTAAAGACGATGATGCTGACGGTGGCTGAGGCGGCGAGCGCGTATCCGATGGCCGCGCCCATAAAAGGAGCGGTGCAGGGAGTGGCGACCACAACGGCGAGCACTCCGGTGAAGAAGCTGCCTGCGTAGCCTTGTTTGGCGGCGAGCCCGGAGCCCGCGCGCGTGATGCTGAGGCCGATTTCAAACTGCCCGGCGAGCGAGAGTCCGAGGAAGAAGAGCAGGAGCGAAAGCACGACGAGGAAGGCGGGCGACTGGAACTGGAAGCCCCAGCCGAGGTCGTTTCCGGCGCCGCGTAGCGCGAGCAGAATACCGACGATGATCCAGAAGCAGATGAGAATGCCCGCCGTGTAGACCAGGCCGTGGAGGCGGAGCTTGCGGCGCTCCTCGGCGGAGGACTGCACCAGCGCCAGCCCCTTGAGGAACAAGACGGGGAAGACGCAGGGCATCAGGTTCAGGATGATTCCGCCAGCAAAGGCGAGCAGGGCGATGCGCCAAAGGCCGGAGGTGGACGCAGCGCCGCCGCCCGCAAGCGCGAGCGCGCCGGGAGTGGCGTGGATCTCGTAGGCGCGTCCATTGGTTAGCACCAGCACTCCGTTGAGTTTTTGCGGAGCCTTGGCGAGGTTCTCGTCCTTGGCGAGTGAAAGCTGGACTCCGTTGCGGAAGGACTTGACCGGCTGCGGCGCAGCATTGGCGAGGATGTCCTGATCGAAGGGAAAGAACGCGGCGGATTTCTCGTGCTGACCTGTTTCTACCGTGAGGATGAAACCCTTCGCGTTGGGC
>DASTXK010000188.1:0-7845 GCA_035765555.1 Acidobacteriaceae bacterium | reverse complement strand
GCGGAAGGTCGAGCATCCACTTGGGAATAATGCGCCCATAGGCCACGACCAGAATCGCGTCCGGAGCAATCGCCTCCAATCGCGCCTGGAATTCTGTATTCTTCTTGATTTTTTCCGGCTGGACGACCGGCAGGCCTGCCTCGAGCGCCGCCTCCTTCACCGGAGGCGCGGTCAGGGTCATCTTACGACCGCTGGGACGGTCCGGCTGCGTCACCACTAGCGCAACCTCGTGGCCCGCGCGCAGAACGGCCTTCAGCGTGGGGACCGCGAACGAAGGCGTGCCGCAAAAGACGAGCTTCATCATAGCTTTTAGCTGTTAGCTCCTAGCTTTTAGCTATTAGTCATCGGCAATTTGGTCAGAAATCAGCGAACAATATCCAACGGCTAGAAGCTAAAAGCTAACGGCTAATAGCTGCTTTTCACCACTCACCAGCCTTTTGCATCTTCCGAATCTTCCGCAGGATGAGGTCGCGCTTGAGCGCGCTGACGCGCCGGAAAAACAGGATGCCATCTAGGTGGTCAATCTCATGCTGAAAGGCGCGCGCCAGAAGCTCTTCGCCTTCCAACTCGAACCACTTGCCTTCAAGGTCCTGTGCTTTTACCCGAACCTTGGCCGCGCGCGTCACCTTCTCGCGAATCTCCGGCAGGCTCAGGCATCCCTCTTCCTCGTGCTGCTTGCCTGCGCGAAAGACGATCTCCGGATTGATGAGCACGATCTTGTCTTCCGGCTTTTCTTTGAAGCTCAGGTCGATGACCGTGAGGCGTTTCGACAACCCGATCTGCGGCGCGGCCAAGCCGATTCCCTTGGCCTCGTACATGGACTCGAACATGTCGTCCACCAGCGCCCGCAGTTCGTCATTGAACTCGGTCACTGGCTCGCCGGGCTGCTCCAGTACGGGATCGGGATATTTAACAATTTCTCTCAGCATCGTCTAAAACGCGCGGATTTGCTCCACATACCCATCATAGTTGCGCTTCAGCTCGCGCAGCGAATCGCCGCCGAACTTCTCCAGCACCAGCCGCGCGAACGCCAGCGCAACCATCGCCTCCGCCGCTACTCCCGCAGCCGGGACTACACAGACATCGCTGCGCTCATACGCCGCCTTGGTCGCCTCGCGCGTATCAAAGCGAACCGAGGCCAGAGGACGACGCAGCGTCGAAATCGGCTTGAGGTAGCCGCGCACCACAACGTCCTCACCGTTTGAGATGCCGCCTTCGACGCCGCCCGCGTTGTTATGCTCGCGGGTGAAGCGGGTGTGCGCTCCGTTCTCCAGCTTTTCCGCGTAGCCGATAGCATCATGCACTTCCGACCCCAGCGACTCCGCCGCCGTGACGCCGCGACCGATCTCCACCGCCTTGACCGCCTGCAACGACATCACCGCCTGCGCCAGAATTCCGTCCAGCCGCTCGTCCCAGTTCGCGCAGGTTCCAATGCCCGCCGGAGCGCCGTGGATCACCACCTCAAACACCCCGCCAATCGAGTCGCCGGTGCGCAGCGCCAAGTCGACTTCGGCCTTCATGCGCGCCTCGGCTTCTTCATCCACGCAGCCCAGCAGGACCTCGTCTTTGTCCCGCAATGCGCTGATCTCTTCCCACGAGGCGTCGCGCTCCATGGCCGCGCGGCCCACGCGGATGACGTGGCTCGCCACATCAATTCCCAACTCCAGCAGCAGGGCCTTGGCCACGCCACCCGCCGCCACCCGCGCCGTGGACTCGCGCGCCGAGGCCCGCTCCAACACGTACCGCGCATCGGGAAAATCGTACTTCAGCGCGCCCGCGAGGTCGGCGTGTCCGGGCCGGGGCGAGGCTACAGCTTTGTGTTTGGAAGGATCGCCCGTCTCCACCGGAAGCACTTCCGTCCAGTTCTTCCAGTCGCGATTTTCAATCTCGATGGCAATGGGCGAGCCGATGGTTTTGCCGTGCCGCACTCCGGAAAGAAAGTGCGCCGTGTCCTGCTCGATGCGCATCCGCCCGCCGCGCCCATAGCCCTGCTGGCGCCGCCACAGCTCGCGGTTCACGCGCGCATTATCAATCGGAACACCAGCCGGCATTCCCGAAACCATCGCAATCAGGCTTTCGCCGTGCGACTCCCCCGCCGTGGAAAAACGAAGCATTCGTCTCCTATCCAGTTGTCCAGTTAATTCAATTTTAGATTATGCGCCGGTCAGCCACGTCCATTGGGCTTCTGTCAGCGGAACCACCGAGAGGCGGCCCTGCGTAACCAGGGGTGAGTTGGCAAATAGTTTGTGCGCCTTGATCGCGGCCAGGGTGCGCGGTTCCTTGACCGGCTTGCCCGCCTGGATGCGCACCACGGGCACCTTGGGATTGGCGGCATCGACCGACAACACCTTCGCAGTGCCCAGCGCTGTCCTTTCGTCTCCGGTGTGATAGATCACAAGCCAGTCGCCGGGCTTCATCTCGCGCAGATGCTTCACCGCCGCCGGATTCGTCACGCCGTCCCAGATGGTCTCGCGCTCGCGCTGCAGGTCGGCAAAGGAATAAACGCCCGGCTCTGTCTTCAGCAAATATGCCATCGCGTCAGTCTTCCGGCTTTCGACCGTTCTCCAGAAATGCTGCCGTATTCAGCAGCGGCCGCTCCATCGAGCGCACCCATTCGGTCATTTCGTGTGCGCCGCGCCCGTTCGCCGCATTCCGGATAAACTCGCTGCGCATGGTCTGCATCTTGGCGTCCATATCGTCCAGATAATGCAGCAGCACCGCCTCGGGAATCATGGGCAGCTTGGGCGATCCAAATTCGTACCGGCCATGATGGCTCAGCACCAGATGGCTGACCAGCACGCGCAACTCGGGCGGAAAGTCCGGCAGCGCGGCGATCCTGCGTTCGACCATTCCCAGACCTATGGTGATGTGCCCCAGCAGGTGCCCTTCCAGCGTGTAGTCGAAGGTGGTGCCCCAGCGCAGTTCCTGCAGCTTGCCAATATCGTGCAGGACGGCCCCAGTGAGCAGCAGGTCGCGATGCACCGCATAGTGCTTCGCAGCCAGGTCACAGATGCCGAGCAGCGAAACCACGTGCTCCAGCAGCCCGCCGATCCAGGCGTGATGCATGGACTTGGCCGCCGGGGCCGCGCGCAGGGCGGCGGCAAGCTCCTCGTCATCCAGAAACGACCGCAGGAGCGCCTTCAGATGCTCGTCGGTAAAGCTCTCGACAAAGCTGTTCAGCTCCGCCCAAAGCTCGTCCACATCGCGCGTGGTTTTGGGAACAAAATCGCCGAGGTCAAACTCGTCCTCGTGGGCCTTGCGGATCTTCTCCACGTTGATCTGGAGCTTGTCCTGATAGCGGCAGACCTGCCCCCGCAGCTTCACGATGTCTCCGGTGGCGAACTCGCCCGCTTCCACCGTCTCCCACATCCGCGCTTCAATCTGTCCGGTACCGTCGGCCAGCGTCAGCGCAAAATACTGCGCCCCGTCTTTCTTGCTGCGGACCTGCTTTGCGGCAACGGCAAAAAAACCGGTAATCACCTGGTTTTCATGCGCGGCCAGATTCGAGATCGATAGGTCTTTCATAGGAGGACTTTCTTACTGCTGAGTTGAATTCGAACCGGGGGCGGATGCCGGCGCCTTGAACGGATCGGGAGCAGGCTTCGAATCCTTCTTCTTGCCTTCATTACCAAAGCGGCGCTTCGGGCCCTCATCTTTCGGGTTCTTCTTTTTCGCCTTTGAATTGTCGCCGTTCAGCCCAAGCGGCTTGTCCTGCTGCCCGCGCGTCGCCGTTTCAAGTGTCGTCTCCGGGGGAGGCGCGAACGGATCAATCTTCGGCTTGTCCGATTTCTTCTCCTTTGGCAGCCGAGCGCGGTCTGAAAACCTCGTTTTCTTTTCCTTATGTTCCGCCTGTTCGGCGGGCGCCTCATCGGCCACCGCATTCGTCGCGTCGCTGTTGTTCCCGGCCACCTGGTTCTCGCCGTTCGCAGCATTCGCGCTGCCGTTTGCGGCAGCATCCTCCACCGTTGTCTCCGCCGGAGGAAGCGTTTCTCTCGGAGCTTGGCCGAAGCGGATCTTTTCCTTCTTGCCCGGCTTCATCGTCGTGTTGTCCTTGCCGGACGTATCCAACGACGCCTTTTCAGCCGCGGGCTTGTTGGCGTGGCGTCCGCGCCCATTAAACCGCGTCCGCTTGGCCTTCTTCTTCTTGGGCTGGGGAGGCGCATAAGCGGTGTAGACCGGCTTCATCTCGTTCGGACTCGCGCCCGAATCCTCATACCCGGCCCGAATTTCGATATACGCGGCTTCCCGCAGTTTGGTCAGGTAATCGCGAAGCGCGGGCTGCATCTTCGCCATCCCAATATCGCTTTGGACCTGCTGCTCAACATCGCTGAGCGGCTGCAATCCGCCGGGGGTGTGCTCCGTGACTTTTAGAATGATCCAGCCCTGCTTGGTGCGGATGGGCTCGGTGAACTGTCCCGGCTTCAGGTCAAAGGTTGCGTCTTCCAGAACTTTCGCCAGTTGCCCGCGATGAAACTCGCCCAGGTCGCCTCCATTGGAGGCCGTCATGCCGCCGGAAACGGCTTTGGCCAGCGTCGCGAAATCCTCTCCTGATTTCAGCTTCGCCTCGGCGTCATCGGCCTTCTGCCTGGCCTCGGCCACCTGCGCCGCGTTGTCGGGATCGGCAGTGGGGATCAGGATCTCGCTCAGTTGCACCTGCTCCGGCTGCGTGAATTCATCCTTGTGCGCGTCGTAGTACGCCTGGATTTGCGAAGGAGAAATGTTGCCGTAAATCTTGGGCGCCACTTCCTGCTGGATCACAAGCTGCGAGATGAGGTGGTTCCGCATCGTCGCCTTGAAGTCCTGCCAGGAGACCCCTTGCGCCTCGGCGGCCTTCTGAAGGTCCTCAATCGTGTCCAGGTGATACTGCTTGCGCATGGCGTCAAGCTGCTTTACCAGTTCGGTCTCGCCGGTAATGCCAAGCTGCTTGCCGCGCGAGAGCAGCAGTTGCTGGTCAATCAGGTCGCGAAGCAGATCATGCTTCTGGTCATAAAGCTGCTGCTGGGTCCACTGGTGCTGCTGCGACTGCTGCTCGAGATCCTGCTCCGCGCGGTTGTAATCAGAGGTGTTGATGACCTGATCGTTGACCCGGGCGATAACCTCCTCCACCGGGGTCCCCGGATACGGGGTCTGCTTCTGCGGCGGCTGCGTATCGTCGGCAGGCCGGGCAAACGCGGCGGGTGAAAAAAACAAGCCGAGGCCTGTGGCCAGAATGGCGGAAAGAGCAGCAATACGGGACGGAGCGAATCGAAGGGTCATGTGTGTAAACGTCTCAACTTAGGCGCAATTCGGGCCCGCTCCTGGAGGGTCTCGGTTCTGCTCGCAAGTTGGCCCAGGCTGCGCTCAGTTCATTCTAACCATCCGCTGGAACGAATGCCAACGGAACCCGCGCGCGGGGTCCGCCCCTTGCGCATCCCATCCGTTATACTGAATTCATCAGCGTTTCCCCGGAAGCGCTTGTTCCTGCGCAACGGGAACCAAAAGGATTTCTCCCAGCATGTCATCCCGCGCCCGCCGCACTCTGGTTTCCCTCGTCGTTTTCTTTTGCGTATGCGGCCTGGCCGGCATGTTCATCAGCCAGAAGGTCGGCGCGCAGTCCTCGACAGACGAGTCCGCCTTCCGCGACAGCCTCAAGCAGTTCACCAACGTCTACCAGATCGTTGCCCAGAACTACGCCGAGCCGCTCACCGGCGACAAGCCCGACGACGCGATCTATGACGGGGCCATTCCGGAGATGCTCCGCACGCTCGACCCGCACTCCAACTTCTACGATCCCAAGGCCTACGCCAAAATGCAGGAGGACGAGAGCGGCAAGTACTACGGCGTTGGCATGGTCATCCAGCCGCAGAACAATAAGATCGTCATTGTTTATCCCTTTGAAGGATCGCCCGCCTACAACGCCGGGCTGAAGCCCGCAGACGTAATTCTGACCGTGGACGGCAAACCTACCAAGGGTCTTGACAGCGCTGCCGTGGCGGACCTGCTCAAAGGCCCAAAGGGGACCAAGGTCCACATCACCGTCTCGCGCGAAGGCGCCTCCGAGCCGCTCAAGTTCACCCTCACGCGCGCGGAGATTCCCCACCCCTCCATCGATCTGAAGTACGAGATCAAGCCGGGCGTTCTCTACATTCACATCACGCAGTTCCAGCAGACCACGGGCCGCGAATTCGCTGACACGCTCAATGAATTCCCCAACATCAAGGGACTCGTCCTCGACCTGCGCGGCAATCCAGGCGGCGTGCTGGTTGATGCCGTTGCGGTTTGCGACAAGCTGCTGAACCGCGGGCAGGTCATCGTCTCCCAGCGCGGACGCGCCTATCCGGAGCAGGTTTACCGCGCCACGCACGGCAATCAGGGACATCGCTTCCCAATTGTGGTTCTGGTTAACCACCTCACCGCGTCCGCCGCGGAAATTGTCTCCGGCGCCTTGCAGGACCACGACCGCGCCCTGATCGTGGGCGAAGTGACGTTTGGCAAAGGGCTCGTCCAGACCGTCTATCCGCTCTCGGACAACACCGGACTGGCGCTCACCACGTATCACTACTACACGCCCAGCGGACGGCTGATCCAGCGCAACTACACCGGCGTTTCGCTCTACGACTACTACTACAATCACGGGCCATCCAAGGACCTGAAAGACCGCGAAGTCAAGCTGACCGACTCCGGACGCACAGTCTACGGCGGCGGCGGCATCACTCCGGACGACACGATCGACCCACCCCAGGCCAACCACTTCCAGGATGTCCTGAACGCGCATAACGTCTTCTTCAATTTCGCGCCTTACTACCTTGCCCACCGCACCGTGAACCGGGACTTTGAAGTGGACAAGGCCGCCATCGACCAGTTCAAGCAGTTCCTGACTTCGCAGAACATCGCCTTCACCGATCAGGACCTGAACGGCGTGATGGACTGGCTCAAGATGGAAATCAAGTCCAACATCATGGCTTCGCAGTTCAGCGAACACGTGGGCCTCCGCGTAAGGGCCAACTGGGACCCGATGATCGCCAAGGCCCTCACCTACATGCCGCAGGCCGCGACGCTCGAAGAGACAGCGGAAAAGATCGACAAGGAAAAGCAGACCACGGCCCGCAACACCACCCCTGCGGCCGATAAGCAGTAATGAATGTTCGCACCGCAACCGAAGCCGATCTCGACGCGGTCCTGGCGCTCGTGAACTCGGCCTTTCAGGTCGAGCGCTTCTTCAAAAACCGCGACCGGCTGGACGCCGAAGATCTCGCACATCACTTCAAAGAAGGAACCTTCCTGCTCGCCGAAGAAGAAGGCAAGCTGGCGGGGTGCATCTACGTTACGCGGCACGGCGACCGCGCCTACTTCGGGCTGTTATCGGTAGATCGGTCCCATCAGAAAAACGGAATCGGCCGCCGTCTAGTCTCTGCCGCCGAGGAATTCGCCCGCGAAACCGGCGCGCGCTTCATGGACCTGAAGCTCATCCACCTTCGCACGGAACTGCCGGGCATCTACGAGAAAATGGGCTACCGAATCTCCGGAACCGAGCCTTACCCCGCAGAGCGCAGCCACATGCTCACCCAACCCGTCCACTTCCTCTGCATGACGAAGGAACTCGGGCACCGCTAAGAGATTTCAAACACATTCTCCGCCTTGGCTGATTGAGCCTGGGCCAGCTCCGCAACCTGCCGCGCCGCGCCATAAAACTGCTTACCTTTGGCGGACTCAGGTCCGGCCAGCGCCACCGGCAATCCCGTGTCGCCGCCCTGCCGAATCTCGGGATCAAGCTCAATCGATCCCAGAAACGGCACGTTGAACTGTTTCGCCGTGCGCTCCGCTCCACCCTTGGAGAAGATGTCGATCTCCTCGTGGCAATGCGGG
>DASTXK010000187.1:0-14267 GCA_035765555.1 Acidobacteriaceae bacterium | reverse complement strand
ACGGCGCTGTGGCAGACAGACGAGGTGCGAAGCAGCAGGCCGCAGGTGCTCGATGAAGTGAAGATGGGGCTGGACTACTATGATGTCTCGCTGTTTGAGACGCTGCCGGGCCTCTACCAGGAAATTGCGGGCGCGCTGCAGGCGGAGTACGGGCTGGATCTGGACGTCTCGGAATTGCCCATTGTGCTGGGTTTCGGGTCGTGGATCGGCGGCGACCGCGATGGAAATCCGTATGTAACCAGCGATGTTACACGCGAGGCGATTGCGGAGGCGCGGCGACGGCTGCTGCGGTACTACGAAGGGCGGCTGCAACTGCTCATCAGCCTGCTGACGACCTCGGCGCAGCAGTTGCCCGTAAGCGAAGAATTGAAGACCCGGCTGGATTCGTATCTGGGGCAGTTACAGACCGGAGCGGAGCAGATATTCGGCCAGCATTTTCAGTTTGAGTTATACCGGCGCTTCCTCATGTGCATTCATGCGCGGCTGCTGCGGACGGCCGGGATAGAGTCGGCGATCCGCACCAGTTCGGAGCCGGCGCTTAAGGCCTTGAAGGCCCTGCCGTCCTACTGCTCGTCGCTGGAATTTCAAGGTGATTTGGAAATTTTGCGGCGCAGTCTGGCGGAAAACAAGGGGCTGCGGCTGGCGCGGGAACTGGTTGACCCGCTGCTGCTGCTGGTGCGGACCTTCGGGCTGCATCTGCATACGCTGGATGTGCGGCAGCATGTGCGGCTGCACAATCAGGCGCTGGAAGAGGCCTCGGCATGGTGCGCCGGGAATGCCGGAAAAGTTCCGGAGGGGCTGAGCGCGCAGAGCCAGAGCGTGATTGACGGCTTCCGGACGATTGCGGAAGTGAAGGCCGGATGCAGTCCGGAGACGATTCGGCAATACGTGATCAGCGGGGCGGCGACGGCGGAGGACATTCTGGGCGTGCTGTGGCTGGCGCGGCTGGGCGGCGTGAATGTGGCCGGCAACGGAGACGACCCCGGCGTGGTCCCGGTCCCGCTGTTTGAATACATCGGCGACCTGCGGACCGCTCCCGAAGTGTGCCGCGGCCTGTGGACGAATCCTGAATATCGCGCGCTCCTGAAGACGTGGGGCGATACGCAGGAGATCATGCTGGGCTACTCCGACTCGAACAAAGACGGAGGAATGATTACCAGCACGTGGGAGATTTTCAAGTCACATCGCGGCCTGCATGAAGTGGCGCACGAGTGCGGCATTCAACTGCGGCTGTTCCACGGGCGCGGAGGCACGGTTGGGCGCGGCGGCGGGCCTACGCATCGCTCGATCTACGCGCAGCCGATGAATGCCTTCGATGGGCAGATCAGGATCACGGAACAGGGAGAGGTGCTGAACTGGAAGTATTCCGACGTGGTGCTGGCCGAGCGCAACCTTGAGCTGATGATTGCGGCTTGCCTCGACGCGCTGGCCCGGCCAAATGCGCGCGATCCGCACGGGCACCAGTCGGGCGTGCTGCTGCCGGAGTGGGAGGCGGCGCTGGATGAGTTGTCGGACACGTCGTTCCGGTTTTATCGCGAGAACATTATCGACGATCCCGAGGTGTTGCAGTATTACGAGCTGGCGACTCCGGTGGCGGAGTTGGAGAATGCGAAGATCGGCTCGCGGCCTTCGCGGCGCGGCGGGCGGATGAGCTTTGACAGCCTGCGCGCGATTCCGTGGGTGTTTGGATGGACGCAGAGCCGGCTGCTGACTCCGGGATGGTTTGGCGTGGGGGACGCGCTGGAGGAATACGCGAAGAAGCCGGGAGGCGCGGCGTTGCTGCGGGCCATGATGGAGGAGTTTCCGCTGTTCATTGACCTGATTCGCAACGTGGAAATGGCGCTGGCGAAGGCCGACCTGGGGATCGCGGAAATTTACTCCTCGCTGGTTCCGGATGAAGGGCTGCGGAACCGCGTCTTCTCAAAACTCAAAGCCGAACTGGAGCGTTCACTGCGCGCGGTGCTGGCAGTGACGGGCCAGAAGGAACTGCTGGAGAATAATCAGGTGCTGGCGCGGTCCATCCGGCTGCGCAATCCTTATGTGGACCCGATGAGCCTGATCCAGGTGGAACTGCTGCGGCGGAAGCGCGCGGGCGAGAATACTCCTGAAGTGAACCGCGCCATTGCGGCGACGATCAATGGGATTTCGGCGGGTCTGCGAAACACGGGCTGAGGACTGGCCGTCCAGGCAGCGCTGCCGCAATGCCGCTGCGATTTCACAGCCGCAGTATTTCGATTTGGGACGAATCGTGGGATTCGTCCCTTTTTGGTATTCCCTGCTTTTGAAAATTGCATTTGCCCCTGTCGTTGGGCGTCACCGTCGCTATGCTCATCGGGTGGAGGGTTGAGGGTATGGCGACGCAACCAGTGGAAAATATTGAGGCGGTGCTGGGGAGGTTTCAGGCTTGGACTGGCGCGCGAAGCGCGGTCGAGGCAAGGCCGGGGATTCGCGAGGTCCCGTATGAGGAGGCGCTGGCCTCCGAACGCTACAGGTGGAAGGGCGCGGGCAGGAATGCTTTGAAGACCGTGAAGCCGGAGGTGAAGGCCGGGCCGGTCGATGCTCAGGAAAGCGCGAAAACCCGCACGGCCAAGGCGGCGAAAAGCATCAGGACGCGCGGGCATGGCAAAGACGCGGCCCCAATCACAAAGAACTCAGACGCGAAGAAAGCCGGAAGCGCGAAACGCTGTGCCGCGGCGAAGCAGGAAGCTCCCAGCAGCAAGCCGGTGTTCCGGGAAGTTCTGGCGGAGGCGGTGAAGCCAGCCGAACTGATCGTGGCGCAACCGGCGGAGTTGGCTCGCCAGAAGGCGATTTCCATCCGGCTGGCTCCGGAGGAGCGGGAGCTGATTCAGGCGCGCGCGGCGGAGGCGGGGACCACGGTCTCGGCCTATATTCGGCAGTGCGTGCTGGAGGTGGAGCAATTGAGGGCGCAGGTGCGGCGGGCCGTATCGGCAATGAACGGCGGCGGCGCGGTCGCTCCGGCCCCGATTTCTTCAGGATTTTTTGCCCGGGTGGCGCGAAGACTTTTTCCGCGAAGAGGCCCGGCGCTCGCGCTGAGGGCGTGAAGACAGGGCACAGGGATAAGACTTTCGCTCCCACCCTTTCGCAAAGGCCGCGAAAGGATGGGGCACCCTTAGTGGTCAGTACGAGGCTTCCAGCCTGAGCAGGTAAGCCTTTGCGTCCAGGCCGCCCGCAAAGCCGGTGAGCTTGCCGGCGGAGCCGATGACGCGATGGCATGGAACGACGATGGACAGGGGATTGCGTCCGCTAGCGGCCCCAACAGCGCGGCTTGCGGAGGGAGTTCCGAGTTGGCGGGCAAGTTCGCCGTAGGTGCGAGTTTGTCCGAATGGGATGGTGAGGAGCGCGGTCCAGACATTTTTCTGAAACGCAGTGCCGCGCGGGTCGAGTGGGAGAGAAAAGGTTTGCCGCTGGCCGGCGAAGTATTCCCGCAGTTGCCGCTCGGCTTCGAGCAGCAATGGATTGCGGTCGTCGCGGACCATGTTTTCCAGGCGGACGCGGCGGGGAGGGTCGTTCTCCCAGAGAATGGCGGTGATGCCGGTCTGGCTTGCGATCAGCTTGAGTTCGCCCACAGGCGATGGCATGAGTTTGTAAACGAGATCCATAACGCGGTCCTTCTTTTCAGTAAGGGATTGGTCTTTTGTGTTTCGGCAATGGCTCGCAGGAGCCTTTACGCTCGGCACGGCTGGTGCCGCCGACCAGAGATGCTGCGCGGCGTAGGCGCGCCAGGGCCGCCATGCTTCGGCGCGTTCCAGCAGCAGGTCTGGACTCGCGGCCGTAGCGGCGTCAAGCGCGGCTGCACCCCGCAGGAGTCCGACGTCGGTTGCGGGAAAGGCGTCCATTTCGCGGATGGCGCGCAGCGCGATGTATTGCGCGGACCACTCGCCGATTCCGCGAATGTGTTTCAGGCGCTGGATGGCGGAGTCGATGCTTCCGGTGGAGCGAAATAGGTTGGGGTCGGCGGCGGAAGCTTCGGCCACGGCCTTGAGCGCGGCGAGGCGAGCGGCGGGCATGGGGAGATCGATGGCGGCGGTCCGGGCGAGGTCCTTTGCGGCGGGAAAGACGCGATGGAGGTCCGGATGGCTGAGGTAATTCTTGCGGACGGGGTGGCCATAGCGGGCGACCAGCGCGGCAGCGAGTTTTCTGGCGGCGGCCACACTGATCTGCTGGCCGAGCACGGCGCGGACGGCAAGCTCGAAGCCGTCCCATCCGCCGGGAGCGCGGAGGCCGGGATGCCGCGCGACGAATGGTGCCAGCAGCGGGTCGTTGGATAGATGCGCTTCGATGGTGCGGATGTCCGCTCCGGTGTCGAACTGGCGGCGCCCGCGCGCGGCGATGGCAGGAAAGGCGCGGACATTGGGGAAGAGAATCCTGACGCGGATGCCTTCGTGTTTTGGGTCGTGGGAGACTTCGATGGAGCCTGTCTGGCCGTTGATTTCGACGGTCCGGAAGTATTTTCCATCTTCCACGACTTCGACGCCGGGCACAGCCCGCTGCGCGAAAAAGCGCAGGATGGAGTCCCAATCATAAGGCGGCTTGTAGCGCAGCAGAAGCGTTACGCCTTCGGCGGCGGGGATGGAGCCGTCTGGCGATACGCTGCGGCGCAGCGCGGCAGGAGGCCGGTCATAGAGCTTCTGAAAGACTTCGTTGAAGCGGCGCACGCTGCCGAATCCCGAGGCGGCGGCGACGCTGGCCATGGGCATCCGGGTGTCGTGCAGAAGCTGCTTGGCGAAGAGGACGCGCCGGGTTTGCGCCACGGAAATGGGCGATGCTCCGAGATGCCGCAGGAATAGGCTCCGCAACTGGCGCTCTCCCATGCCAAGGCGCATGGCGAGGTCCTCCACGGTTGCGTGGTCGCCGTCGAGAGCGCCTTCGGCGATGAGGGCCAGGGCGCGGGAGACGGTGCTGGAGGTGCCGTGCCAGGAGGCCATTTCGGGCGCGGTCTCCGGACGGCAGCGAAGGCAGGGGCGGTAGCCTGCGTCCTGCGCGGCGGCCGCCGAAGGGTAAAAAAAGCAGTTTTGAAATTTGGGCGTGCGGGCGGGGCAGACGGGGCGGCAATAGACGCCGGTGGACTTGATGCCGACGAAGATCAGCCCGTCAAAACGAGCGTCGCGACACTCCAGAGCGCGATAGCAGACGTCTTTGCCGGGCAGCTCCATAAGACCATTGTGCCACCCGACCAGGAGAAAAATAGCGGATTTCGGACATGGTCATTTTTTAGGTTTTTCTTGATCCCGTCTGAAGAATCGCGTTTCTTGTGGGTTCCCTGGGTTCACACGGATTACTCGCGCAACATTGCGAGTGAAATTCTCTGCATATGTTTTGGCGTCCAACCGGAATCGGAATGGAATCACATCCGAACTCTCGATCAAGTCTCGGTTTAATTCGAATTTGTAGTGCAGCTTGACAGACGCGCATCCCCAAATCGGGAGCAATGCAACTTGATCCGTAACGTGGGCTTTAGTCTGCTGCCAGTCAGAGCTTTTGTAATAGTGGTAAAAGCGAAGAGCACTCTTAATCAAATAGGTCAGTAGCTCGTCAAGAGTGCCAAATAACATACGCTATGTTATCCCTGCTTGATGGCTGTGGCTTTGTCGTTTTGGAAGGTGACGGTCCAGTGCTGGTCTCCGGCGATGTAGTGGACGGTGCGGTTGCCGATTTGCGATGACTCCGACTGCTGGACGACGCCGAGGGCCATGGCGGTTTGCAACTCGTTCATGCCGGGAATGGGGTGGTGCTGGTCGATGGCGGCCCAGATTTTCGGTCCCCAGAAGTTGTACATCTGGTGAGGATCGTCGTAGTAAAAGACCTGGTCGCAGAAGAGGGTGGAGTCGCTGCCCTGGAAGAATCCAACGGCGGTGGCGTAATCCTTGCCGGGGTCGCCGGGCATGGTGAAGACGGCGAAGACCTGCTTGTCTCCCTTGGGAACGCGGGTGGCGAGGCTGGCGGGGGCCTTCTGGGTGATGATGTCCTTGATCTGGAGCGGCTGCACGCTGGGCAGAACTCCGGCTGGGTGGCTGAACTCGACGCGCCGGCCGGCGTAGGGATAGTAGTCGAGCGAATAGCCGGACTGCACCCAGACGGTCTTTCCGTCCAGGGCCTTGGCCGAGTCGATGCTGTCAATGTAAAGCTTTCGCGGGACGACAAGCTCGTCGCGGGTGAGCTGGCGTTCGGCCACGTGCTGCGGCTGCACCGCCGGTTGGTGGCGCTCGCGGTAGATGAAGTAAACGCGGATGCCGACGGCGATGAGGACGATGAGGGTGATGATACCGACTTTTTGCCAGGCCTTCATAGAAACAGGGTACAGGGTTCAGCGTTCTGAGCGGCGGTGCGTGTACTTGATGACGTCCACATCGGTGAGGACTACCAGACCTTCCTCGACCATGCGGTCGACGATGGGGAGAAAGGCCTGGAGCTTCTGCTCAGTATCGACGACGCTGATGACGATGGAAGCGTCATGCGAGAGGCGGAAGGGTTTCTCCTTATACATTTTGCCGTGCGCGCCAAAGCCCATGATTCCGCGATAGGCGGTGGCTCCGGCGAGGTCGTTGGCGCGCATCGCGTGGATAAGCTCCTCATGCAGAGGCTTGTCGCGCCACTTGTCGCTCTCGCCGATGTAGATTTGCATCATCTTGGCTTTGCCTTCGATTCTGGCGTGGACGGCGGCGGGCGCGGCTTTGGGTTCTGAAGCCTGGGCCGGCTTGGCGATGGTGGTTTCCTGCAACTCGATCATGCCGGGGCCGACGAGTTCTTCGAGCTTAGGCAGCAGCTCGTTGACCTTTTCCTCTGTCTCGGTGAATTCGATTTTTAAAGGAAGTCGTTCGGCAATTTCAACGGAGCTGGAAGAGTGGAGTTGATGGTCGGCCCCGAAGCCTGCGACTCCTTTAAGAACGGCCGCGCCTGAGACTCCGCGGAAGAAAAGAAAATCGAGGATGCTGGCGTAGGTGGAAACTCCGTGGCGGCTCGAACCCTCTTCAATCGAAATGGAAACCTTAACGGCTTTTCCGGCGGGCAGCATGGTTCTCCTTACTAAAGCAGTTCAGAGTGGGCTTGCGGGCCGGAGGTTGTTTGCCTCAGGGCACAACCTTGGCAAGCAGTACGCCGCACCAGACAGCGACCAGTCCCAGGACGACACTCGACACCGCGTAAGCGCCAGCCACGGCGATGCCGCCGGTCTGGAGATTGGCGAACGTTTCCCACTCGAAGGTTGAGAAGGTGCTGTAGGCGCCGATGAATCCGGTAGCGACCAGATACTGCCATGCCGGATTGAGTCCAACGTGTTTGCTGAACAGCTCCAGCGAGAACCCGATGATGAGGCAGGCGGTAATGTTGACGATGAAAGTCCCGTAGGGAAAACGCGCCCCCAGCCTGGTGGCAACGGCTGACCCAACCCAGTAGCGGGCGAGCGCGCCAAGCGCGCCTCCAATTGCGATGTAGAGATATTTCTGCAAACGTGCTCTCCTTCAGTGCCGCAAACTTCCGCACGCGCGCAACGCTGCGAGGACGCGCGCGGCCGGTTCAAATTGTCTGGGAATCTGAAGGCGCGACTCCGCAACAGGATCCCCTGCCAGGAGTCATCATCTGTCTATCCCAAGTTAAAAGCGCAAACCTGATAGACAGCGGTTAAGGGCGAACTCCTTCGCCGCAATAATTTCTTTGTAAGGTGCGTGGGGCGAATTGTCAACCGATAAGACGGGCCGGAAAAGCACACCGCAAATCTTCTTTACGGGCGGCTTGCAATCCGCGTGCTCTGTGGTTAGCATCCATCTGAGAGACCGGCCTGCAAAGCAGGTGTGGTAACGATAGCTGGTTGAACCTACATTCATTGAACAGGGTTCTCGACTCGATCATTATGGCTCGGTGCGCAGTGTCCGCCAGTCCGGAATGCCTAAAGAGCCTCGGCGAGTTCCCACCGTCTTAGGACGGGTTCACCGGCAAGTTGCCGCACGGCCCAGTGGGTCGGTTTTCTTTTCCTGAACGCCTTGTATCCGCGCTTTTTCCAGTTCGGTCATTTTGCCATTCCCACCTACGGCGTGTTCATCGCGATTGCGGTGGTCGGCGCGCTCGCCCTGCTGCTGTATTTTGCGCGTAGGCTCTCGCTTAATCCCAACAAGCTGTGGAACGTCGGCCTGATCGCGATTCTGACGACGTTGATCGGGGAGCGTCTGCTGGTGATCGCCGCGTATTTCGGCGCCTTCCTCGAACATCCTTTCTGGGTGCTGGGCCTCGCTGCGAACCGGCTTCCCGCCGCATGGATCGCCCCCGCTGCCGTGCTGCTGGGCCTGGCCGCTGCCGCGCTCTATGTGCTGGCGGAGGGCCTGCCGCTATTGCGCGTGCTGGACTGCGCGGCGCTCGCGGCCACACTTCCACTGGCGATTGGGTCGGTGGGGGCGTTCCTGGCCGGAGCGCATTATGGATTGCCAACCGCCAGCGGCTGGAGTGTGACGTATACGAATCCCCTCGCATGGCTGTGGTACGGAACGCCGCTGGCCGTGCAGCTCTATGCCGTGCAGTTGTATGCGGCGGTTGCATTCGCCGTGATATTTGTTCTTCTGCTGTGGTGGCTGCGGCGCCGCAAGCAGGACGGCGAACTTGCGGGCGGATGGCTGTTCCTTGCGGGGCTGGCCGGGTTCTTTCTCGATTTTTATCGGCCCGCCAGTCAGAGCCACTTCTGGATTCATCAGCCGGTGTTCGTCGCGATGGTAGTGGCGGGCGGAGCGCTTTTGCTGTGGCGCAAACCCCATGTCCCTGTGCCCGCCGTTTCCACGCGCCCGTATACTGGCGTCGATGGTCCGCAGGAGCTTTAGCTTCTCTCTATTTCTGGCCCTTCTGTGTGTGACGGGCCGCGTTCAGCTTCTGCAAGCGCAGACGCCGATGGTCCAGCCCAAGATGGTAATACTGTGGCCGGGCGGCGCTCCCGGCGCGCTCGGCAACACACCCGTGGACAAGCCGCGCATGTATGTCTTTTTGCCGGAGAAGCGCACCACGAGCGCGTCGGTGCTGGTGATTCCGGGGGGCGGCTACCATACGGTCGTGGTTGGAAGCGCGGGCTTCCAGATAGCCGACTGGCTCAACCGGCAGGGAGTGGCGGCGTTTGTTCTGGACTACCGCATTGCTCCGTATCATTACCCCACCGAAATGGATGATGGGCGGCGCGCGATGCGGCTGATCCGCGCCCATGCTGCGGAGTACGGCATTGATCCAAACCGAATTGGAGTGTGGGGATCGTCGGCGGGAGGCCATCTGGCGTCGTCGCTGGGCACGCACTGCGAAGTGAGCGACCAGCCCGCGAGCACCGACCCAGTGGACCGCCTCTCCTGCAAGCCAGCCTTCATGATTCTGGAATATCCGGTGATAAGCATGGAACTGCCCGAGGCCCACAAGCTCTCCATGGAAAATTTTCTGGGGCCGAATCCCGACCCGAAGCTGGCGCGCGAGTATTCCAATCAATACCAGGTAAAGCCGGACACGCCGCCGACATTTCTGTTTGCCACGACGGGCGACCCGACGGTGCCGGTTGAGAACACACTGGACTTCTACCGCGCGCTGGTGCAGAACCACGTTCATGCCGAGCTGCATTTGTTTGACTATGCCAGGCACGGATGCGGGCTCTGCGGCGAGATTCCTTCGCTGCGCGTGTGGCCGTCGCTGCTGCGGACGTGGCTGGTGCAGCGCGGATTTCTGCCGAAGGACGCGCCCCCGCCGCCGCCGCCGGGTCCACGATGGCCGAAGTGGCCTGCGGGGCTGGAAGGGCCGGGCATGCCTTAAAGCTGCTTGCGACGCTTCGGCAACTATACTGGGTTGCATGATCCGCAAAAGCATTAAGCTCTGCTTTCTGATCGCGTTGGCATACGTGGTGGTCGGAGTCCACCCTGCTTCCGCGCAAGCCGCAAAGCCTCCGGCAACCGTCTTCCTGTGGCCGAACGGCGCACCCGGCGCGCTGGGCAACAGCGAGGCGGACAAGCCCCGCATGTACGTCTTTCTGCCGGAGAAGCGCTCGACCAGCGCCGCGATTCTGGTGATTCCGGGCGGCGGATATACGCATGTGGCAATGGGCCACGAGGGGTTCCAGGTGGCCGACTGGCTGAACCAGCAGGGCATGGTGGCGTTTGTGCTGGACTACCGCGTCGCCCCCTATCGCTACCCGGTGGAGATCAATGACGGGCGGCGCGCCATGCGGCTCATCCGCGCGCACGCGGCGGAGTACGGCATTGACCCCGACCGGCTTGGCGTGTGGGGATCGTCGGCGGGAGGGCACCTGGCTTCGTCGCTCGGCACGCACTGCGAAAACGTACCTCAGCAGGATGCAAATGCAGATCCGGTGGACCAGCTCTCCTGCAAGCCGGACTTCATGGTGCTGGCCTATCCGGTCATCAGCATGGAACTGCCTGAGACGCACCCCGGATCGCGTCGCGCATTGCTCGGGCCGGACCCTGATCCGCAGCTGGCGCATGAATACTCGAACCAGTTCGCCGTGACGGCGGACACGCCTCCAACCTTCATTTTCGCGACGACGAATGACCCGGTCGTTCCGGTGGAAAATTCGCTGGACTTCTACCGCGCGCTGGAGCGGCACCATGTTCACGCCGAGTTGCACCTTTTCGACTACAGCAATCATGGATGCGGGCTGTGCGGATCGATTATTCCGCTGCGCGTGTGGCCGTCAATGCTGCGGACATGGCTGACCGACCACAGCTTTCTGCCGCCGGATGCGCCTGCTGCGCCTGCGCCTGCACCCAACTGGCCGATATGGCCCGAGGGGTACAAAGGGCCCGGCGCGTACACCCACTCTCGATGAAGTCCACGCACGAAGTTCCTGCGGACGACGCTGGGCAGCGGCTGGATGCGTGGCTTGCCGCGCAGCTTGAGACTGTGAGCCGCGCACGGGTGCAGTTGCTGCTGGCCGAGTCAAAGGTGCTGGTGAACGGCGCGCCCGCGAAGGCCTCGCTGAAGCTGCGCGGCGGCGAGCGGGTGGAGGTGCTGGGCGAGCCTGCGCCGCCTCCGCTGCGCGCGATCGCGGAGGCGATTCCGCTCGACATTGTTTATGAAGACAAAGACCTCTCGGTCATCAACAAGCCCGCCGGGATGATGGTCCACGCCGGCTCGGGAGCGACGGACGACGCGCGCAATCGCGGAACGCTGGTCAACGCGCTGCTGAGCCACTATGCCGAGCTTTCGCACTCGGAGGACCTTGTCCGTCCCGGCATTGTGCATCGGCTGGACAAGCAGACCAGTGGATTGATCATCGTTGCTCGCAACGATGCGGCCCACCTGAAGCTGAGCGAGATGTTTTCCCGGCGGCAGATTCGGAAGACCTACGTCGCGCTGGTGCATGGCGCCATCAAGCAGGAGCAAGGCACGATCAACGCGCCGATCAGCCGCGACGCGATTCGCCGCACGCGCATGACGACGCGGCGCGAGGAAGGCGCTCGCACGGCGGTTTCGCACTACGCGGTTCTTCAGCGCATCGAGTCGCGCTTCGGAAAATTCACGCTGGTTTCGGTGCGGATCGAGACCGGACGCACGCACCAGATTCGCGTGCATCTCGCGTCGATCGGGCATCCCGTGGTTGGCGATACGCTGTACGGCGCTCCGGCGCGGATTCCTGTGGCCGGCCCGCGCAAAAAAACCGGCCCGGAGCCGGAGAGCATCGCGCTCGACCGCAATTTTCTGCACGCGGCGGAACTCGAATTTACGCATCCGATTACGGGTAAGGGCCTGAGCTTGAAAGCCCCGCTGCCCGAACAGTTGACGGCATTTCTGAACCAACTCGCGGGCTGATGCGTAACCGATATTTGGAAGTCTGAACCTCCCCGCAGGTGTCTTGCTATATGGAATCGCTGTTACGCGACATTCGCCATGGGGCCCGCGCGTTGGCGCGCACGCCCGGATTCTCAGTGATCGTGGTCGTGGTGATGGCGCTCGGTATCGGAGCCACGGTCGCGCTGTTTACCGTTGTCCACTCGGTGTTGCTGAAGCCTCTGCCGCTGCCCGGCGTTGACCGGCTGGTTCGCGCGTATGAAGCCGATACGGTGCTGAAATTTCAGGACAACTGGGTCGCGGGAGGCACCTTTCAAAGCTGGCAGCAGGGCAACCGCTCCTTTGAGCAGATGGCCATCATCACCGACGATGAGTACAACCTTTCGTCCAGCAACGGGCAGTTGCCGGAGCGCATTCAGGCGGAGATAAGCTCGTGGGGCGCGCTGCCGCTGATTGGTGTGAAGCCCGCGTATGGCAGGCTTTTCACCGCGAGCGACGACCGCTGGGGCGCGCCGGAAACGACGGTGCTCACGTGGGGCTTCTGGAAGCGGCGCTACGGCGGCGATCCGTCCATTGTCGGCAAGAGCATTCTGCTCGACGCGAAGCCATTCACCGTGATTGGAATTCTGCCCGCGTGGTTCCAGTATCCCAACCCGCGTGTACAGCTATGGACGCCGGTGTATCCGGAAGCGCCTCAGCAGATGATGCAGTCGCACGACGCGCATAACTTCTATGTGATTGGCAGGCTGAAGCGGGGCGTGACGCTGGCCGCCGCGCAGGCCGACCTCAGCAACATCTCCGCGCAGGAACGAAAGGCGTTTCCCGACGGGCCGGTGTTCAACGCGGCCAACATCCGGCCGCTGCTCGACGCCGAGACCCACGATGTGCGAACGCCGCTCTATGTGCTGTTCGCCGCCACCGGATGCCTGCTGCTCATCGCCTGCCTGAACATTGCCAACCTGCTGGTGGCGCGCTCGGCCTCGCGGCGCAGGGAGCTGGCGATCCGTACCGCGCTGGGCGGCACACGTGGACGGCTGATTCGCGAGCGCGTGACGGAGGCGGTGCTGCTTTCGTTCGCGGGAGGCGCGCTGGGCATCGGCTTCGCCCAAGTCGCGCTCCAGTGGCTTGTGCATCTGCGGCCCGATTTGCCGCGCGCGGAAGCCATTCATCTTGACGGCATCGCCATTCTCTTCTCTGCCGGAATCGCGATTCTGTGCGGCGTCGCCGCGGGCCTTGCGCCAGCTTTGGGCGAAAATGAGCGGCAGGTGCTCCATTCGTTGCAGGAGTCTTCGCGCTCGGCCAGTTCCAGCCATGGCAGCGTAAGGCTGCGCCGCGCGCTGCTCGCGGCGGAACTTGCATTGACCGTGGTGCTGCTGGTGGGCGCGGGCCTGCTGTTGAGGAGCTATCAGCGACTCAGGGCGGTGGATATCGGCGTCCCGACGCACAAGGTCCTGACCATGAGCATCAATTTGCCGGATGGCGCTTATGGAAATCAACAGACCTATAGCGAGAAGAAAGTGGCGTTCTATGACCAATTGCTCCAGCGCGTGCGCGCGCTGCCGGGAGTGCGCGCCGCCGGCCTGGCTTCGGTGCTTCCCGGGCAGGGCCACTGGAGCGACCACGCCATTACCATCCACGAGGACCCGCCGCTGGCGCAGGGGAAATGGCTGGATGCCCTGGTGCGGTGGGTCGATCCCGGATATTTCCACGCAATGCAAATACCGCTGCTCAAGGGCCACTACTTCACGGAAAACGAGCGGCTGGACCGCAGCAAATTTGTCATCGTGAGCCAATCGTTCGTGCGGGACATTATGCATGGCGAGCAACCGCTCGGCAAGCATGTGGACGACCCGAACATCAAGACGAAAAATGATCCCTCGGACAGCAGCGAGATCGTCGGAGTTGTAGCAGATGTGCGCGACACTCCCAACCGGCCGCCGCGTCCCACCATTTACTTCCCCCTGTATGACGGAATGCAGTCAGGCGCGACGCTCGCCGTCCGCACCGCGTCCGACCCGCTGAATTTAGCGATGCCCGTGCAGAAGATCATCTCGCAGATAGATCCGAATCTCGCCGTCGCCGACATCCTCACGCTCGATCAGGTCATCGGCAAATCCACGGTGTCGGCCAGCTTCGACGCCACGCTGCTGGCAATCTTCGCGCTGTTGTCGCTGGTTCTGGCGGCGGTGGGCTTGTTCGGAGTGCTCTCCTACATCGCCGCGCAGCGCCAGGGGGAGATCGGCATTCGCATTGCGCTGGGCGCGCAGCGCGAGCAGGTTCTGCGGCTGATGCTGCTGGATGGCCTGAAGCCCGCCCTGATCGGGTTAGTCATCGGGCTGATCGCCAGCGTGGCCGCCACGCGGCTCATCCAATCGCTGCTGTTCGGAACGAAGCCGCTCGATCTCGCCGTCTTTGTGCTGGTGACGTGCGTGCTGCTGTCCGTGGCCGCCGTTGCCTGTTTTATTCCCGCGTGGCGCGCTTCTCGTCTTGAC